>DASXGS010000406.1:0-2572 GCA_036488975.1 Rhizomicrobium sp.
TTCCGGTGAAGTGGATTTCCTGTTGAAGTGCGTGGCGAAGGATCTTTCCTCTTTCCAGGGTTTCATCACCGACACGCTGACGGCCGCCAAGAATGTGGCCAGTGTGAAATCTTCTCTTGTGATTCACGCCACAAAACGCCAACCGGGCGTTCCGATCGACGTTAAATAGTTCCGAAACGCTTCTCGGCCCGGCGCGGCGCGATAGTAGAAAACCCATGTCGAAGTCTGGGCGTTCTGCTTGTCTGACTGGAATACTGTTGTTCGCCCCTGCGCTGGCGGCTCGCGCTGCCGATGTGGAAACGGTGGTGGTAACCGCGAGCGCGCTGCCCGGCACCGCAATCGATCCGGATCGGATCCCGGCGAGCGTTCAGACCTTCTCCGAGGAGGATTTAAGCCGCCTTGGAGCAGTGAGCGCATTGCGCACGCTGAACAGCAGCGGTGCCGGCGTGTCGCTGGCCGATGCGCAGGACAACCCGCTCCAGCCCAATCTCTACTATCGCGGCTTCGAAGCTTCGCCGCTGGCCGGCGATGCACAGGGTCTTGCCGTCTATGTGGACGGGGTTCGCTTCAATCAGCCGTTCGGGGATGTGGTGAACTGGGACCTGATCGCCGATATCGCCATCGACCGGCTCACGCTGGAGGGTACGAATCCGGTGTTCGGATTGAACGCGCTGGGTGGCGCGATTTCCGTGCAAATGAAAAACGGCTTCTTGTGGCAAGGCACGCAAGCCGAAGTCCAGGGCGGTTCGTTCGGCCGTGCACAAGGTTCGCTGCAAGCGGGCGGCAGCGCCGGCGATGGGTCCGTGTACGTCGCAGCAAGTGCGCTGAACGACGATGGCTGGCGGGACCACTCGCCCTCGCGCGTCGCACAGGCCTTCGCGGATTTCGGATGGCGTAGCCGCGGTGTGGAACTACACCTTGATGTGATCGGGGCGGCGACCGGGCTCACGGGCAACGGGCCGGTGCCGGTGCAATTGCTGGCGGTGGACCGTTCTGGGGTGTTCACGTTTCCAGACAAAACCGACAACCGCTATGGGCTGGCCAATTTGTTCGGCACCACAGAACTGTCGCGCAGCCTATCGCTGCAGGGCAACATCTATGTCGGCCGCTTCCGGCAAATGACTCGCAACGGCGATGCCAGCAATGTCGAAGGGTGTGACACGGGTTTGCTGTGCCTGGACAATGGAACGGTGCTGACGGACACAAGCGGCCGCACTATTCCCGATTTCCTGGCGGGTGGCACCTACGCACAACTCAATTCCACTGCGACCGGCACGCTCGGGTTTGGCGGCTCGCTGCAACTCAGCAATAAAGGCGCACTGTTCGACCACGCGAATCATCTGATCGTGGGCGCGGTCTATGACGGCGGCCGCACGGATTTTTCGGCGCGTACCGATCTGGGAGAGTTGAGCCCGCACCAGGGCTTTCTCGGCCCCGGAATTATCATCGATCTCGCCAATGGTGAAATCGCGCCCGTGCAGATCACATCCGGGAACGATGACTACGGTCTCTACGCCGCGGATATCTTCAGCATCACCCATGCGCTGTCGCTCAGCGTTTCGGCGCGGTTCAATGCCGTTCGCGTCGCTCTGCGCGATCGACTGGGGACCTCGCTCAATGGCTCACACAGTTTCACGCATGTAAACCCGGCGGCCGGCCTCACTTATCGTATTTCGCAGGCCGCAACGCTTTATGCCGGGTACGCCGAGGCCAACCGCGCACCGACGCCGGCAGAGCTCTCCTGCGCAAGCGCAGCGGCCCCTTGCAGCCTCACCAACTTCTTTGTCGCGGACCCGCCGCTGAGGCAGGTGATCGCACAAACGTTCGAGGCCGGCGGCCGCGGCGAGTTTCGCGACGGCGAGACATCGTTGCGGTGGCAGGCAGGTGTGTTTCGCGCGGATGCCGCGGATGACATCCTCTTCGCAGCGAGTCCGATGATCGGTCGCGGCTTTTTCCGCAACGTCGGCGGGACGCGGCGGCAGGGGCTGGAGCTTTCGGCCGACCTGTCATGGGAAGCCTGGTCCGGCTCGCTTGCCTACAGTTACACGGCCGCAACATTTCGCTCGGCGCTCACGCTGAACAGCCCCGAAAATCCGCGCGCCGACGACAATGGAGAAATCCATGTACGGCCGGGAGATGCCCTGCCCAGCATCCCGAAGAACACGCTGAAGGCGACGATAAATTATCAGCCCGACGAAGCGTTTGGTGCATACATCTCGGGCCGCTATGCCGGCGGGCAATATCTTCGCGGAGATGAAGCCAACCTCAATCCGACAACGCCGCCATATGTCGTGTTCGGTGTGGGTGCGCGCTACCGCTTCAGCCCGCATTTCGAGCTGTTCACGGAAATCGCGAATGTGTTCGATGCGCACTACGCGACCTTCGGCACCTTTTCGCCCGTTTCCGATGTGCCAATCGCTGAGGTCCCGAATGCAAGCAATCCACGTTCGCTCAGCCCGGGCGCGCCGGGCAGCCTCTATGTTGGAATACGCGCCACGACCTGAGAGCCGGCGGTGGCACGCATGCCAGAATTTACCGCGTGATGCTGGCAGTTTTTGTGCCCGTCGCGATC
>DASXGS010000419.1:0-6499 GCA_036488975.1 Rhizomicrobium sp.
TAGGCGGGCTGCACCGCATCCCGGATAACCTCCGCGGCCTCCGCTTTCAGCTTCGCCTGCTCGGCGGCCGGTACACCCACCATCGGTTGCTTGAAGGGGGTGTAGAGCAGATTGTCTTCCGGCTTGCCTTGCGCCACCAGCGCGATGGCTTTGTCACGACCCTGCAGCGTTACCCGCGGCGGCGTGAAACCCCGTGCGGCGCCAGCGCGCATGTTGGCGATCTGCTCGCGAAAATAACGGGGGATGTCGCGCAGTTGTGCGATCCAGTTCTGGTAATCCTTGAGCGTCTTGAATGGGCGCCGCGCGGTATAGCCGAGATCGGTCCAGAAGGCGCTATCGGAATTGGCGGGCATTTCGTAGAGGCGGAATTTCTGGTCGGCGATGAAGTTTTCGATTTCCGGCCGGTACACATCGTAGTTGATCCGCTCTTCCGGCGAGAGTTGCGCCCGCGGGATCGTGTCCAGCTGCTTGAGCACGCCTTGCCAGTGATGCAGCCGCATTTCCTGCGACGCCGGATCTTCTTTGGTCAGGTGGTCCGCAATGGGCTTCGTAGAATCTTCCTGATCCGGGAACTGCTCCAGCCGCCATTTCCACTCTTCCGTGTAGATGGCGCGCAGCCGCGCGTCGGCAGAATTTTTCGCCGCGGAAGCAGGTGTGGATGTCATCAGCACGACCCCGAGCAGAAACATCAGCGTTTTCATGAAAGCCCCTGTTCGCCGCGAAAACCGGTTGCCACCAGATAAAGCTCTACCGATTCTGCCCGCGAGGCGCGAGGTTTCACATGCTTCACCTCGCGAAACATTTTCTTGATGTCGGCAAGCATTTCTCGCGTGGTGCCCCCTTCAAACACTTTGCCGACGAACGCGCCGCCGGGCTTCAGCACCGCCGCCGCAATCTCGAGCGCGGCTTCCAGCAGCGCGATTGTGCGCAGGTGATCGGTGACGCGATGGCCGGTGGTGGAGGCCGCCATGTCCGACAGCACGAGATCCGCCGGACCGCCAAGCGCTCCCTGAAGCTTCGTCACGGCGTCCGGATCGCTGAGGTCTGCCTGCAATACCGTGACGCCGGGCAATGGCGCGATCTCCAGAATGTCGGCGGCTACGACCGCGCCCTTTGCGCAGACACGCTTGGCTGCGACCTGGCTCCAGCCGCCGGGAGCGGCGCCGAGATCCAGCACGCGCGCGCCGGCTTTCAGGAAATGGAATTTGTCATCCAGCTCCATGAGCTTGAACGCCGCGCGCGAGCGGTAGCCTTTCGCTTTCGCCTCGCGCACATAGGGATCGTTCAGCTGGCGCTCGAGCCAGCGCTGCGAAGAGACCTTGCGGCCTCTCGCTGTTCTGACCCGGACATGTCCCGGTGGATGCGCGCGCGGAGCCATCGGCGCGACTTTCGCGTGTGGGAGCGCCAGCGGGCAAGAGCGCGCCCTGCCGCTGTCGTTCGGCCATCAAGGGTTTGACTTTGACTTTGGCCGACCCTTCCGCTCGATCTTCCTGCCTCCGTTGGGGTCTCTAACGGTAGATTGGTTCTAAGAATTGAGTCATAGGGTTGTCATCCAACTTTTGGTGTTCCCAACCGATCCCGAATTTTCGCGGGTTTCCTGGGCCGATCACCGGCATATGGACGCCGTCGTCACAGGATTTCCAGTGCTAGGCAGGGTTTGCATTACGTCAGAGCAACGTTCAATTCAGGACGATTCGTGTGTGCGCTGGGATGTGCGTGATTCACGCAACGCATTGTCGATCGTTGCGACGCATCAGCGGAGGATAGCGGTGGGCGCGACAGGGATTGAACCCATGACCCCTCCCGTGGGAAGGGAATCAGAACGCATTCTCCTGTGACCACGACCCGCGGCAACGAAACTAAATGGGTAGTAGCATCATGAAATTGTTCCGTTGGACTGTTGCGTTATGTCTCGTGCTGTTGGGCATTGTTGCAGGCGCAGCGCTTGTGCGGAGTGCGCCGTCCCAGGCTGGTGCTGAGCACGGCGTTCTTCGTGCCACGCTTCCCAACGGCCTGCGCGTGATCATCGTTCGCAACACGCTCGCCCCCGTGGTCGCAACCTCGGTGAACTATCTTGTCGGTTCGGATGAGGCGCCGGCAGGGTTTCCGGGAATGGCACATGCCCAGGAGCACATGATGTTCCGCGGGAGCTCCGGTCTTTCGGCCGACCAGCTCGCCTATATCGGAAGCCTCATGGGCGGAAACTTCAATGCCGATACGCGCGAGGCCTTGACGCAGTACCTCTACACCGTTCCAGCGGAGGATGTCGATGTCGCGCTGCACATCGAGGCCGCAAGAATGCAGGACGTGACCGACAGCCAGCAAGAGTGGGACACGGAGCGCGGCGCCATCGAGCAGGAAGTCGCGCAGGACCTTTCGATGCCGAACTACGTCGTTTACGCGAAACTGCGCGGTCTGTTGTTTGCCGGCACACCGTACGAACACGATGCGCTCGGTACGCGTCCCTCCTTCGACGCAACATCATCTGCAATGCTCAAGCAGTTTCATGACACGTGGTACGCGCCGAACAACGCCATCCTCATCGTGGTCGGCAACGTGGATCCGCAAGCCACGCTCGGCAAAGTCAAACAGCTTTTCGGCGGCCTCAAGCCCAAGCATCTACCGCCGCGGCCGCGCATGGTGTTCCGGCCGGCGCGTCCGACGTCCTTCAGCATTCCGACCGATACTCCCTATGCGGTGAAGCTCATCGCGATGCGGATGCCGGGTCTGAACAGCCCGGATTTTCCGGCGCTTGAAGTTCTTGCAGACGTGCTGAGCAACCACCGGTTCGCACTCTATGGACTGGTCGCGCAGGGCAAAGCCATCGATGCCGATTTCTCGCTGTCGCCCCTGCCCATGGCCAGCATGGGTTACGCGAGCGTCAGCTTCGCACAAGCGAGCGATGCGCCATCGATCGAGAGCGCGATGCGCTCCATATTGGCTGGGGTTGCAAGGAATGGGGTTCCGGCCGATCTGGTGGAGGCCGCAAAGCACCAGGAACGCCGCCAGGCGGAGTTCCAGAAGAACTCGATCGCGGAACTGGCGTCGGTCTGGTCAGATGCAGTGGCGCTTTACGGATTGCGTTCTCCCGATGACGACCTCGTGCGGATCAACAGGGTCAGGGTTGCGGACGTCAATCGCGTGGCGCGAAAGTATCTCGACCTCGACCATGCCGTCACCGCGCTAACCGAACCTCAAGGGTCCGGCAAACCGGTCGCGTCGAGTGGCGGCTTCGGTGGACAAGAGAGTATTGCGCTCGGCGAGGCGACGCCGACGAGCTTGCCCATTTGGGCCCAGGAATCGTTGAACCGCCTTACGGTGCCGCAGTCGACGCTCCATCCCGTTGTGAGCACATTGCCGAACGGGCTCACGCTGATCGTCCAGCCGGAAGATGTGAGCGACACGGTTGGCGTCTATGGCCACATCCGCAATCGTCCGGAAACAGAAACTCTGCCGGGTCAGGAGGGTGTTGGAACTATCCTTGACCGCTTGCTGAGCTATGGGACCGAGCGACTCGATCGCATCGCCTTTCAGCGCGCTCTGGACGAACTTGGCGCAATCGAAGACGCGGGCACAGACTTCGCAATCAAGGTTCTCGCTGGCGACTTTGATCGTGGTGTTGCGTTGCTTGCCGACAACGAGTTGCACCCGGCCTTGCCCCAGGCGGCCATGGAGTTGGAGAAACGGCAAATCGCGCAATACGTCGGCGCGCTCAACCGCAGCCCGTCGCATCTTGCGCAACAGGCGCTGCGAGGCGCGCTGTTTGCCAAGGACGATCCAAGCCTTCGCGAGGCAACGCCACAGACAATCGGCGCACTCACGCTCGAAAACGTGCGCGCTTATCACCGGACCGTGTTCAGGCCTGACCTGACGACGATTGTCGTTGTCGGTCACATCACGCCGGAGGCGGCCAGATCGACCATCGAACGGTATTTCGGGACTTGGGCTTCACAACCGCCCCTGCCGCTCACGGACTTGCCGCGCGCGTTGCCCAAGCCGGCAAGTACCGTCGCCGTTCCAGACGCCAGCCGCGTGCAAGACACCGTCTACCTGGCCCAAACGATCGATCTGACGCGATCAGACCCGGACTACTATGCCCTCAATCTCGGAAGCACGGTCCTTGGAGGCGGGTTCTATTCGACGCGGCTGAGCGTGGAATTGCGCAAGAAGGCAGGACTCGTTTATTCCGTCGGCTCCGATGTGCAGGCAGGACGCAACCGCACGGTTTATTTTGTAGACTACGCCTGCGATCCGCAGAACGTGTTGAAGGCCGCACGGATTGTCGCTCGGGAGATCAGAGGGATGCAGACGACTCCGATCCCGGAAACCGAGTTCGCGCGTTCAAAGGCGCTGCTGTTGCGCCAGATTCCTCTGGAGGAATCCAGTGTGGATGATATCGCCCGCGGATTTCTCGTGCGCCGCGATCTGGACCTTCCGATCGATGAGCCGACGTTGGCGGCGCGACGCTACATCGATCTGACCCCCGGCCAAGTTCAGGCGGCGTTCCAAAAGTGGATGCGTCCGGACGATCTGGTGCGTCTGAGCCAGGGACCGGCGCCGCAATGAAGCCATGGCCCGCACCGCCATTCCATCGAACAAATCTATTCCGAGTTGTGCCGCCGCCGGGCGGTCAAAACCGCGCCGGCTTGAACAGTGTGACCTCAGCGAGAAGACCATTCTCCGGTCGATCGGACGGGGTGAGTTTCGGAGCCGCAAGTTCAGGCGCCCCGTCCGCGTCCCACGCATTCTCCATTCTCTATAGCGCGCAGATCGAAGTGTATCGGGAACGAAAGTCTGACAGATCGGTCCGATGCGAGTTTGACACCATGGCTCAACTGCTTGATATATCGGGCAAACCGTTGGGGGATCGTCTAACGGTAGGACTGCAGACTCTGACTCTGCCTGTCTAGGTTCGAATCCTAGTCCCCCAGCCAACAATCGACTATGGAAAACAGCGGACCCTCCATTAACCGCAGTCTGGCGACGGTCGCCGCCGACATCGTGCGGGACGGATTTCGTCGCAAGAAGTGGGGGAGACAGATGAAAGCGTTGCATCTCACTTTTGCGGCTGCCTGGCTGTGGGCCGGAAGCACGCTTTCTGTTGCCACGGCAATCGCCCAAACAAAGACGGTCACAGTGTTTGCCGCTGCCTCTCTGACCGACGCGCTGAACACCATCGGGAAGAGCTATGAGGCGAAAACGGGCAGACATGTCGCATTGGTGTTTGCGGCCTCCTCCACCCTTGCCCGCCAGATCGAAGCCTCCGCCGGCGCGGATGTGTTCATCTCGGCCGACACCGAGTGGATGGACTACCTCGATAGCAAAGGCCTGATGAAGCACGAGACGCGACGCAACCTTCTGGGCAATCACCTCGTGCTGATCGCCCCGGCCGATTCGAAGATAAGTCTCAGGATCGCGCCGCATTTCAATCTGCTGGGCGCGTTGGGCAACGGGCGGCTGGCAATCGCCGACCCCGACTCCGTTCCCGCGGGGAAATATGGCCGGCAGGCGCTCACCAGGCTTGGCGTATGGAACAGCATCGCCGATCGCCTTGCGTCGGCCGAAAACGTGCGCGTTGCGCTCGCTTATGTGGCACGTAGAGAAACCCCCCTCGGGATTGTCTACACAACGGATGCGATGAGCGAAGCCAGGATTCGCATCGTCGACACGTTTCCGGACATCACCCACACACCGATCGCCTATCCGGCGGCGCTGACCAAAGACGCCAAGCCCGATGCCGCCGCTTTTCTCGCTTTCCTGAGCAGCGCGGACGCGACAAGTGTCTTCACCAAAGCTGGCTTCGTCGTTCTGCATTAGGGGATTCATTTGAAGGGTTGCGCTCAGCGGTGCCATGGCGCTGCCACTGCTATATGGCAACGCGCGGCGGCGATAAGTCCGCGATCGACAGCCGCCCGACCGACGCGCGCTGGGTGGGGCGCGGCTGGCGGTAGCCGATCCGGATTATGGCGAAGTTCGTCCGTTTCTGTGCGCCTGCCATTCGCGGTAGCCTTTGGCGCGAAGATCGCAAGCCGGGCACTTGCCGCAGCCGCGTCCCCATTCATGGATTGTGTTTGTGTCGCCCTCATAGCATGTCAGGGTTTGTTCCCGGATCAGGTCCACCAAAGGCGCGCCCCCCAGCTCGTCTGCCAGCGCCCAAGTTTGTGCCTTGGTGAGCCACATCAGCGGGGTCTCAAGCACAAAGCGGCTTTCCATCCCGAGGTTCAGCGCCACCTGAAGCGCCTTGATCGTGTCGTCGCGGCAATCGGGATAGCCGGAGAAATCCGTCTCGCAGACGCCGGTCACCACGTGCTTGAGCCCGCGCCGGTACGCCACCGCTGCCGCCAGCGTGAGAAACAGAATATTACGGCCGGGCACGAAGGTGTTCGGCAGGCCTGAGGCCGCGGTAGTGATCTGGATGTCGCGGGTCAGCGCGGTCTCGCTGATCTCGCTCAGCACAACGAGGTCGAGTACATGGTCGTCGCCGAGTTTCGCCGCCCAG
>DASXGS010000024.1:0-11261 GCA_036488975.1 Rhizomicrobium sp.
CGCCAGCGAGGCGGTCGCCCGGGCCGATGCGTATCGCGATGCCCGCGACTGGGTTGCCGCCCGCGAGGCTTATTCGGAAGCCGTTACTCTCGATCCCAGCCGTCAGCCCATTTGGGTCCAGCTCGGGCATGCCTGCAAGGAGTCCAACGATCTGACTGCCGCAGAGCTCGCGTACCGGAAAGCCGTGGAAATCACGCCGGATGACGCGGACGCGCATCTCCAGCTGGGTCATCTTCTGAAACTCCGCGGCCTGATCGCCGCTGCCATCGATAGTTACGGCAACGCATTGGCGCTCAATCCGGACCAGCACGATGCCCGCGCCGAAATCGCGGTGCTGGAGCGCCAGCTCACCGCCGTCAAGAAGGCGGATACCGGTTTTGGCGAGAGCTCATTCGCACCCTACGCGGCGCGAAGATCAGCCTCGGATAACACATTCAGCGTTGTCTTCGACATCAGTGACCTGATGCACTACTTCCACAATGCACGCCTGCCGACGGGAATCCAGCGTGTCCAGATCGAGGTGATCAAAGCGGCGCTGGAGGCAGGTCATCCAGACTTCAGCTATGCGTTGGTGTGCTTTACCAAACAGACGGATTTCTGGATCGAAATTCCGCCGGCTCTGTTTCAAGCGTTCTCGAGGCAGGCGGTGGCGAGCGGCGATATGACCGCGCCGGAGTGGACCGCACTGCTTGGCGATCTCAAGCGGGTGCTTCAGAGCAAGAAGTACTTTCGCTTTCCAAAAGGAGCCATGCTCCTCAATCTCGGGACCTCGTGGTGGCTGCAGAATTACTTTCTTAATGTCCGGCTGGCGAAGGCGCTCTATGGCGTCCAGTACGTGCCATTCGTGCACGACTTCATCCCTGCGATCACGCCTGAGCATTGCGTCGATGAACTCCGGCAGGATTTCATCTCGTGGGCGGTCGGCGCCTTCGATCACGCCGACCATTTCCTGGTAAATTCGAATGCCACGCTGAAGGATCTGCGCGCGGTGGGCGGCAGACTGGGCCACGAAGTCCCCGAGGCCGCCGTGGTGACTCTCAATGCGGACTTCCGTACGTCGCTCGACCACGACGCCGAACAGCTCGATCCAGAGTACCTTTTGTACACCAAGGATCTGGAGAAGGAGAAATACGTTCTGTTCGTCGCTACCATCGAATCGCGCAAGAACCACATTGCCGCGTTCTCCGTATGGCTGAAGCTGCTCAAGAAATACGGCGCCAAGAACGTGCCGAAGCTGGTTTGTGTGGGCAACGACGGATGGCTCAATGACGCCGCTTACAGCAAGCTCAAAGCAAGCGAGCTTTTGTCGCGACACGTGGTGATGCTGCAGAAGATTTCGGACGCAGCGCTCGCTACGCTCTACGAGAATTGTCTCTGCACGCTCTATCCCAGCTCCTATGAGGGATGGGGATTGCCCGTCACCGAGGCGCTTTGCTTCGGAAAGCTGCCGGTGATCTCGAACAGTTCGTCGCTACCGGAAGCCGGCGGCGAGTTCGCCGAATATTTCGACGTCGAGTCGGAAAAGGATTTCCTTGCCGTTATCGAGCGAGTGATCTTCGATCCGGAGTATCGCCGGGAGCGTGAGAAGAAGATCAAAGCCGAATTCCAGCCGCGCTCCTGGGCGGACATCAGTGCACAGATGATCGAACAGTTACGCACCTGGCGCGGCAAAGGCGCGCCCGCCAAGGCCGCCATGGAAAGTCCGGTGAATGGGATATGGCCTGTCCGGGCGACGCTGAATGAGCTGCACATGCTGGCTGCCAACACCAGTTCCATGTTGTGGCCCGGTCTGCAGAGCGGAGAGATTTACCGTAATGGCACCGGGTGGTGGTGGCCCGAATCATGGGGCGGCTGGATCAAGGGCACTGGCCCTGCCTATGTCGCCTTCAAAGTTGAGGACGTGAAGGATTCCGCCCTGCTCGTCTATCTGGGCTTGCGCGGCGTGCAGGGCAAGCACTCGCTCGGCACGGTTAAGACGTCCGGCGCTGCGCCAATCGAGGTCGCCCTTCATCCACAGCAGGACAAGGTGGTGAAGTTGAGGCTTGCCGCCACCTCGGACGGCGAAAGACTGATTGTGCTCTCGGTGACATGCAATGTCGCGGCGGATTTCGGCGCGCTGACGAACGGCACGGACACGCGGGTTGCCGGAGTCGGCGTGCGCTGGTTCTACGCGTGCAAAGAAAACGACCTGGTGGGACGGCTCAACCTGCTGGAAGCGATGTCAGTAGACGGCATCGACCGCCTGCAACGCCAACCGCCGGCAGAGCGTGACCACCTTCTGGCGGCCCAATAGCGCCGAGAAGACGCCAAGCCTTAGACGCCATAGCGCGCGGCCCACGCTTCTGCGTGGCCTCCAAAGAGCCTTGCGCAGGCGCGCAACTCGTCTGAAAAGTGTTCGACCAGGACGGATCTTACCTGTTCGGAAAGCGGCAGCTTCTCTTCCCTGGCCTTGCGATTGTGGCCCGCCGCCAAATTGCCGCTCGGCTTTTCCGGGTTACCTCCTAGCCAGGCAATGATTTCTGCACGCGCGTTTTCCGGGCGTTCCGCGATATCGTCGAAAAAGAAGTGCCGGAACTCGAGCGCCGGCGCTCGCGCGTGCCAGCGCTCCGCAACCTGCGAGGCGTAGGCGAAGCGCCGAATGCTCTCTGTCTCGCGCAGGTAGCGGCGCAAGCCAACTAGGTCTTCGAGCAGGTCGATATCGAAGTTCTCATTTCGGTGGGCCATGCTGATCTGCGACCAGACGCGGGCGATGGGATCGCGCACAACGAGCAAGATGCGCGTGTCCGGCAGGCGGTCTCCCACTGTCTCAATTCGACCCTCCTGCAGCAGTCCGTATCCCGGGGTGATGTCGCCGGTGAGTTGATCCCCCTTAAAGGCGAACATCGCGATGTAGCGGTCAACATCCATTGGCAGGTCGCCATAACCCGCGACCAATTCGAGGAAGGCGATGTCCCGCGGCTCGAGTGGCCGGCGATTCGCGAACGCCTTCTGCAGGCGCTTCGGATTGCGCGAAATGCGCAAGAATTTCTCGGCGAGTGACTTGGTATAGGGCCCGTTCAGGTACCGTAGTTCCTTGATCGGAGGAGTCCAGAAATCGGGATGGAACTGAAGCTGGTCGAAAAGCCAGCCGGTGCCGGCCTTCTGCATACCGATACAGATGAAATCAGGTCCGACTACGGAAGGCATGGTCCGTTTGTCTCCGCCGGCGCGCGGCAATTTTCGGGAGCCCGGCATATAAAGGTGAGGTCGAATCGAGTCGAGTGGCCCAAGCACCTTGGTCAAGCTAGGCACGAACTTGTTCGCGCAGCGACGCTTTGTTGATATCCCGCGCGTTCACAGATTACACGCGCAACCGGCACCCATGACCACACTTTTTCTGCACATCGGGACCGAGAGACCGGCACCACCTCGATCCAGCGCTTTCTGGATAGAACCGCGGGATGCTGCGCCTGAATAGAATTCTCTCCCCGGCCGCGCCGGGACGGAGGATCAAACTCAGAGCAATGGATGGGAAGGCGGCTGGAGGCGACTACCAGTCGGCGATCCGCAGGCGGGCGGCTGCGACAGCTCTGCCCGAGACGTAGCTCTTATAGGCCATAGCGTCTGGCCCAGCCTGTCGCCGGTTCGCCCAACGCCGCACAGGCACGCAGTTCGCCCGCAAAGTGGTCCAGCAGCACGGTTCGGATTTCCGGCGTCATTTCCAGCTTCTTCGAATCCGCCTTGCGATTGTACCCGGCGGCAAGCTCGCCGCTCGAAATATTGGGGTCACCGCCGATGAAGGTGAAAATTTCGCGACGGGCCTCTTCGGGCCGCTTCGCGATGTCGTCGAAAAAGAAATAGCGAAAGCGCCCCTCAGGAATGTGCTTCGACCAGTGTTCCACAAGCCTCGTGGGAAAAGCGCGCTCGCCAGTCATCTGCTGCCGCTGCAGGTAGCTGCGAAAGCGCTCCGGCTTTTCCAGGATCTCCGGATTGAATTTGTTCACTCTCGACCACATGCTGAGATGCGACCACGCCCGGTCCAGCGGTTCGCGCAGCAACAGCACGATGCGCAGGTGCGGCAGTTTTTCGCAAAGCTCCGCCGCGACCGCGCCGTCCATCATCACATAGCCCGGCGAAATATCGCCGGTCTTGGATTCGCCCTTGTGGCGGAACGCCGCGATGTAGACATCCAGGTCGCGGGGTTTACCGGCGCTCGCGTAGATTTCCTCTAGAAAGGTAAGGTCGCGAGGATCAAGGGGCCTTGCAGGGGCAGGGTGCTTGCGTTCGGACTGTTTGCGGAGGCGCTCAAGCCGCTTTTTCGCGACCTGAAGCGGCGGACGCTCCCTGTCGAGGTAGCCGAGCTCCTGGACAGGAATCCAAAATTGCGGATGAAAGCGCAGCTGGTCCCCGAGCCAGCCCGTGCCAGCCTTTGCCATGCCCAGGCAGAGAAAATCAGGGCCTGGTGTTGGAGCCATTCAATACTCTCCTTGGTGCAGCGGCCGGCAGCCAGACGACCGATCCCGGCACGGTCCAGATCGAAGCGTCGCGAGGACGAAAAAATAGAGCTCGGGGCGAGGCTGGTGCAATATTTTCGGACACGGATCAATATGATTGGTTATAGGTGTGGCGCGCAGGCTGGGGGCGTTCGGGGGCTCAGCAGGGCGTATCGCTCAATTGGGAATCTCATGCTGCTCAGTGTTACCCGCAAATTCCTGTTCATCGCGAACCTCAAAACGGCATCTACCTCCATCGAGCGCGTGCTGGGGCCGCACAGCGAAATTCGACTCAACCAATCCCGCTTCGGCAAGCACATGTCGTTCTCCGAATTTTCCGAACGTTTCAAGTGGATCCTTGGCACAGTGAATATCAACGAGCTTTTTATCTTCGGTGTGATGCGCGATCCCGCGGATTATGTGCTGAGCCTCTACAATTCCCACCGGGTGGAGCAGTTTCGCAATTCCCCCAAGCTCTACACCGGCAACATGGATTTCGCTCAGTTCATCGCGGAATGGGTGCCGAAAAACCAGGACCAGCTCCGTCCGCAATTCTCGCGCTTCACGAGTGCCGAGGGGCGCTTGGTCGCGAATCTCCTCATCTCATTCGACAGTCTGGCGGAGGGAATAGCGATGGTCGCGGAAAAGCTGCAGATAAAGGAGCTGCTGAACCTGCCGAAAAGCAATCCGAGCCCGCCTGGAATCACACGTGCGGACCTGACGCCGGAGCACCAGAAATGGATCGACACACGGTTTGAAAAAGACCGTGAGTTCATGGCGAAGTATTGCAACCGGTTGCTCGCCTGATCCCAACGGACGTGAATCTCGTGGTTTGCCTCCGTGCGCCGGATACCATACAGGAGCCTGTGAATCTCAGTATATTGTAGCGGGCGGGGAGATGGGTCCTTATGCATTTGAGGTACGCGCATGAGTGAGCGGCCATCCGCCGTCGTGCCCGAGCAGAAGGCACTCATCGGCGCCTCGATACCGCGCTCGGGTCATCATTTCCTGCAGACCCTGCTGTCGCAATATTTCCGCGACGAAATGTTCTATTGCGAGTTTTACTCGCGCGCGGACTGCTGCCGGAGCGTGCCCTGCACACGCCGGGGTTCACACTTTCTGACTTATCAGAAAAGTCACGACCGAAAGGGCGAAGTACCCAAGGACATCGAAGAGGCTCTGTACGTCATCCAGTATCGCGAACCGGTTGGCGAAGCGGTTTCGGATCGCGAGCTGGACATGGTCGATCACGTGGGCCGCAAGAGCCTGCACTACCGCATGTCACACGATCACTATGCGTGGTGGCTCGCGGTGAAAGCCGCCTACTATCGCGATTTTCACGACAAATGGTTCACGCCCCGACTCGGAAACGCGGTTTATCTCGACTATGCCTCGCTCTCGTCGGATCCCGCTGGGGCGATAGCAACAGTCGCTCACGCTGCCACCGGCGAAGTCGATCAAGCGCGTATCGAGCGGGCGGTCGACGAGACGGCTTCCACCCGGGCCGGTGTTGGGCCCCGAAGTGCGCAACCCAGCGCATATGTTCCGCGCAAAGTCGAGAGTAGCCCGTACTTCGACGGCGATCTGCTGGCGGCCTACGAAGATTTTGTGCTGGACCGCTGTCCGAATTTTGGATTCGAGCGCACCTTGCGAGGCTCATATCGCGAGCAGCCATTTTACGGCCTCGTGCTTCTGTACGATGAGCGCGAGCCGTTGCCCGATGACGCGACGGACCGCCTGCAGGCAGCGGCGCGCCTGGCACCCAGTCACCCTGAAATCCTGCTGCGTTCTGCGCGCCGGCATATGGCAGTCGAGGATCCGCACGCGGCCATCGTGGTGCTTGAGGCACTGATCGCACGCAATCCGTATTTTGGGAGCGCCTACAAGGTGCTGTTTGAGGCCTGCGAGAAAGTGGGTAAGTCCGTCACCCCGAACCGGATTGGAGGGAACGCCCTTTTCGCGTGCTCGGACAATCCGGAAGCTCTGCTGCAATTGGCGCAGTTCTATGTTGACAGCGGAATGCGGGTGAATGCCATCGCGACGCTGTCCTTTGTCATCACGCTTGAACCTGAGAATTTTCGGGCTGCCTTATTGCTCGCGCGTGTGCTTGCCGATGAGCGGCAGTGGCGCCAGGCCGAACTCCAGGCCGAACGGGCCATCACGCTCAAGCCAAAGCACAAGGAATTGCAGCGTCTGCTCACGCGCATTCGCCGGCACCTCGGCAAAACCCATGTCCATCTTGTCGGAGAAACGGCGGCAGAGGTGTAGATACGACTCCCGATTATGGTGTGGGAGTGCTGGCCTAGTAGTGTAGATCGGGTGTTCGGATCTTTACTTATGACATCACAGGATTTACCGCACGAACAGGATTCATTGAGCACCGCCGCCCCCGCCGTCGGCTCTCGCGCCACTTTCGCGAGGCTTTTTCATTTTGCACGGCGGCAATGGCTTTCTTGGCGATTGCGCAGAGCGGTTGAGTACAAGACAGCCGAGGCAGACGCATTCTTTGCGACGCTCCTTGCACGCGCGGCCGGGAACGCCGGACAAACCGCCCAATTGACTGGTGCAGTCCTGCGCAGCGCGCGCGCCGCAGAGGCTCGCCAGCGATGGCTCGCGGCTTCTCGTCTCTGGACCTGGTATGCCCGCATCAGCGGCGACGTCTACAAGGCGAGTCGCAATCTGGTGCGGTGCGCGCGAAGCACGACCGCGAAGCGCAACGACGAGGCCTCCATTCTGGAGGCGCTTGAGTGCTGGCAACGCCTGGCCTCGATCGAGCCCGGTTCACCAGAGGTGAGGCAGGGAACGGCATGGTGCCACGCCGCCCTTGCACGCGTTGCGGAACAGGCGGCGAATTGGCCGGCAGCACGAACATACTGGTCGGCGGTGCTGGAGGTGACGCGCGATGACGCCGGCGCCATCGAGGGCTTGCGTCGGGCGCTCGATGCGGAGGCGACCCTGGCACCGCAGAATGCTGTTCAGGTGCGCGCTCGGCAGGAGCATTTGAAGCAGGTCACCGGGCCAGAATATGGGGCGCAATGCGCCGCGGCGAAGTTGCTGTTGGAGGAAGATGCTCCACGCCCAGCGCTGGAATTTGTCGAAGGTGCGCTTCATCAGAGGCGCGACAGCGAAGCCCTGCTTCTGCTGTTCCGCTGCCGCATGGCGCTGCGAGAATTTGATGAGGCCGCCCGCGCGCTGAACGAATTTGCCGCCATGGGCGATTTCGCCGCCATTCCCGTCGTGGAACTTCGGGCGCTTTTGTCCAATGTCAGCGCACATTGGATGTCCAGGGAGGCGATTGTCGGTGCTGCAATTCGCCTGGATGACGCGCCGAGCCTTGCCGCTCTGGTCCCGCACTTGCTTGCCCATGGCTTGCACGCGCAAATGGCCGCGGCCGCGGGGATTGCCGCAGCGGGAAATATCGCGTGGCCGGACGGGCTGGTTCTCGAAACTGCGCGTGAGCTGCTTGCGATGGAGGAAGCAGATCAGGCGCTACGCCTTCTGGCGCGGTTCTCCGCGGCACCTAAAGTCGCGCGCGCCTTCGCAGCACTCGCCGAGGCTTACCCACCACAGCGGCTCTACGAGGTTGTGGCAGCAGCAGCGGCGATTTCCGAAGAGGCGCAATTCGCCTCCTGCTTGTCATTGGCCGAGTACCATGCGGCCAAAGGCGCGTGGCTGCAGGCGACTGGTATTCTTGGACGTCTCGCGGCGGCCGGCGGGGCCCGTCGCCTGTATGAGCAGCACGGACATCGTCTGGGTTCGCTTGTTGCACAGCTTGCAGCTGCCGGCGATGCGTCCGCTTCGCAGGCATTGTCGAAATTCGTAGCAGCTCTGCTGCCCGAGAACACCAAAGCGTTCTTTGCGGGACCGCCGTTTGCGAAGCTCTGCGACGAACTTGAGGCGGCTTCGCAATTTCAGAACATGCCGAAGGCAAGCCGCCTTCGCCGTTTCCGCGAGCAGCACTTCGCGCACTACTTTGAGCGACGCGAGAACCAGCTGGTGGATTCGTTTGTCACCGACTTCGCGCTCTGTGATGCCGTTCTTCGCTACTTCGCCGCTATGGCACGGTTCCGGCCCGCCGAGCAATTTCCGGTGCCGACGGCGCTGAACATCCGCCTTATGCAACCGTCATTGCGGCTGCATGAGGAGGGCGCGGCAGATGTGCTGATGAGCTACGCGATTTTCCGCGATCGCCCCGATTGCGATCTGCATTCGGAGACCCTCTTTACGCATCTCGCTGACTGGTATTTGAGCCGTTTCATGCGGGATAATCACGTGCCGTCCTGCTGCATCGGTCCAGACGTGCTCGCGCACTTCAATACCGTTGAGCAACATCACGCTGCGTTCGGCATCGCCATCACGCGCTTTGCGAATTTTCTAAACAGCCACCCGGAAAACTTCGCCGGGCGGCATCGTCCTGATAGCCCATTCGACGCTCTGCTTCTCTGCATAGAAGCGATCCCAGTCTTATGTACCCATCCGCATTACCGGCCTTTCTTCGCGGCCATGCTGACAGCAAGCGAAGATCACACTCTCGCGGATCTCTGTATCGGTCTGCTGGCCGACAGGAACGACGTGCAGTTCAGCCGGCTTCTGAGCGGCCGTGCCGCAGCGAGGAAGGCGCACGAAACGGAGCCCCCGATGGGAGGTGCTCCGCAAGACGTTCTGTTGATCGGCCATGGGGGCGATGGCACAGGGCTCAGCCGCAATTTCCAGATGCTGGTGCAGGGGCTCGCGGGACCCGACATTAGGCTTGCCACGCTGTCATACGAAGCGGCGCCGAAGCAATTTGCGGAAAGTCTCAAAGGCTGGCGCGAAAGGTGCCGCTCGAGACCGATAGTTATTGCGGCCGTCAATGCACATGATGTTCCGGAGCTATTCATCCGCGACCGTCACGGCGCGCTGGACGACTGTCGTATGGCGGGCTTTTTCCTGTGGGAGACCTCGCAAGCTCCGCGCGTGCAGCAGCTTGGTATTGCTCTGATGGACGAGGTCTGGACCCCAACCGAATATGTGGCGGAAGTGTATCGGAACCTAGCACCCGCGTATGTGGTCGGAAAGGGGTTGTTCGGCGCAGACTTTCCCATGAGACGGCGTACGCGTGTGCCGGGTCCGCTTCGGTTTCTGACGGTGTTCGATTTCCACTCTTCCGTCGAGCGCAAGAACCCTTTGGCTTCGGTGCTGGCGTTCCGCAAAGCATTTTCAGGTGCCGAGGACGTGGAGCTGATCGTCAAGGCATCCAACGTCAATCCGCAGCATCCGGGGAATGCCTTCGGCCAGTGGGAGCGGATCTGCGCCGAGGCCGCACAGGACAGTCGCATTTGCATCATCACGGAGCGCTATTCGGAGGAGCAGATGAACGCGCTGATCGCGCAGGTCTCGTGCGTCGTGTCCCTGCACCGCTCTGAAGGCTTCGGCTATGTGATGTCTGACGCCATGGCCCTTGGCATCCCGGTCATCGCAACGGCGCATTCGGGCAATCTTGATTTTTGCAATGCGGAGACTTCGTTTCCGGTGGAGTGCCGACTGGTTCCGGTGAATGCCCTGGGTGCACATTGGGAAGGCGAAGGTGCCCTTTGGGCGGATCCCGATATCGATTCCGCTGCCGGGCAAATGCGCCGGGTTTACCAGGACTACCCTGCGGCCCTGGACGTCGCTGCCACCGGACAGCGCGCGATCCTTGCGAAATATGCCGCGGCGAAATTTGCCGCCACTCTGCGTATGCGGCTTGCTGCTTTGGCCGGCTCGAGCAGCGGGGTTGATCGGTCCGGCGACGCGGTCCAATAGAGCAACGTTGCGGCACAATATGGCCAGTGCCAGAGGCTACAGGGATTGAGCAGCACCCACGGTTCCAACTCACCAAGTGAGACATCCTTGCTGGTCCAGGAAAACGAAGAGCTTCCGAATCCGGACGCGGACGACTCGACAACATCTGGACGGAGGCGCCTCCGACGAGTTGAGAGAGGCGTTGAGAATCGGGGCAAGGCTTCGCGCAAACAGAAACAGTCACAGCGTGCAGGCGAAGGGTCCGCCGTGAGGCGGCAAGGCCTCAAATCCGTATCGGATGAAAACGATACCAAGCAGAAGGACACGATTGCGGGGCAGGGGCTTAAGAAGAGGATCCATGGCGGAGTCGACGAAAAAGCTGCGCGGCGCGCAGCTCGCAGGCACGCGAGAAAGGGTAACGCAGCCGCGCGCACCGATGCGCTGCAGGAACTGACCCCTGCAGACTCAATGCAGGTGCCGAGCGCTGACCTGCTCGACGCCGCTCCGGAAATTGCTGAAGAAGAGGCGCTCGAACGGAGCGCCCGTGACGACGAGCAGGATGGCTTCGCGTCCGAAGGAGCCGCTAATGCTGCGGCCGCTTCTACGGAAGCGGACAAACCGACTACGGTGGCCGTCTTCGCTTCAGATCGGACGCTACGGCGCATCCTGGTCAACGCACTTCAGAAACATCTGAAGCCGTCTGGTGTCGAATCGGTGAAGCGGGATGCCGATTTCGTGATCGATTTCGGTGTCCGAATGGAGGCTGGCCGCCTCGCCGCACGCGGTCGCAAGGCGACCATTGTGGTGGCTGGCTCATCTGCTGTCGCTGCAGACACCCAGAAGCTGGCCAAGATCGCGAAGGACGGAAACGCCCAATTCCTTCCGCTGGACGTCTTGCTGCGCCGGTACGGGCGGCAGACCATGCTGGATGAAAAGGGTGAGCTGAATCGGGAAGGTGTGGCGATCCTTGCCGCCGCGATTGGCAAGCTTGTCCGTGCTGACCGCCTCAAGCATTCAGTTGCTCCG
>DASXGS010000126.1:0-13218 GCA_036488975.1 Rhizomicrobium sp.
ACCTGCTGTTACGCACAATCAAACAAGGCGTGGGTGAACGATCCTTCCGGCGTGCGCTGGGAAACCTTCTTCACCTTCGGCGTGGCCACGGCCTATGGCGAAGACGAACCGGATCGCAGTGCCACTGCGGAATCCGTCTGCTGCCCTGCGCCGGCAACGAAGGCCGAGGTTTGTTGCGCTGACGCGACTTGCGGTTGACGGCCGTGTCGCGCACCGACCCGCCCGACCGGCCCTACAATGTGCTGTTTCTTTGCACGGGGAATTCGGCGCGCTCCATTCTGGCGGAGGCGATCCTCAACAAGATGGGCAAGGGCAAGTTCATCGGCTACTCGGCGGGATCCTATCCGAATGGAATGGTGAATCCGCATGCGCTGGCGCTGCTGAAGCGGCTCGATTTTCCGACTGAGCGATTGCGCTCCAAGAGCTGGGATGAATTTGTGGCGACCGGCGCACCGAAAATCGATTTCGTGTTCACTGTCTGCGACAACGCGGCGAACGAGGTCTGTCCTATCTGGCCCGGCCAGCCAATGATGGCGCACTGGGGCGTGGCCGATCCTGCCGCCGTCGACGGCAATCAGGCCATGATTGCCGAAGCGTTCCGCGAAACCTTTCGCCTCCTGGAGCGCCGCATCGAACTGTTTGCAGGGCTGCCGGTGAAGAGCCTCGATCGTCTGTCGCTGAAGCGGCAGCTGGATGAAATCGGGGCGATCGATCATGACCATCGCTGACGTTCCGGCCACGGTTCATCCCGGCGTGCCCGCAATTGCAGCGTCACGCAGAATTGCGGCGGAGGCGTTGGGCAGCGCTTTCCTGCTGATGGCGGTGGTCGGCTCCGGCATTATGGGCGAGCGGCTGGCCGGCGGAAATGTGGCGATCGCCTTGTTGGCGAATACAATCGCGACCGGCGCGGCGCTGGTTGCGCTGATCTCGATCTTCGGCCCCATATCCGGAGCGCATTTCAATCCCGCGGTGACGCTCTATTTTGCACTGCGTCGGGAAATTCGCATCGGGATGGCCGGCGCATATATTGGCGCGCAGCTCGGTGGCGCAGTAATTGGCGTCCATCTGGCGCACGCGATGTTCGCCATGCCACTGGTCGAGTTTTCGACAAAGCTTCGGGATGGTCCTTCACAATGGCTCGCGGAGTTCGTCGCGACCTTCGGATTGCTGGCGACCATCGCGGGTTCGATCCGCTTCTCCCCCGCGACGACGCCAATGCTGGTCGGCCTCTACATTACGGCAGCATACTGGTTCACGGCGTCGACATCCTTCGCCAACCCGGCGGTGACGATTGCGCGTTCGCTGACTGATAGCTTTTCCGGCATCGCGCCGGTGTCGGCGCCCGGCTTCATCGCCGGGCAGCTTCTCGCGGTGCCGGTTGCCTATGTTGTCTTCGGCTGGCTGTTCGCGTTACCTGCCGCACCTTCTGTGGCGGGACGCGAGCAAAAATGAAGATCGATGGCGGGTGTCATTGCGGCAAGATCGCGTTTGAGGCGGAGATCAATCCCGAATACGTCATCATCTGCCATTGCACGGATTGCCAGACGATTTCCGGCGCACCGTACCGGGCCAACGTCCCGGTGAAGGTGGAAAACTTCACCTTGCGCGGAGAACCAAAGACCTACGTGAAAACCGCCGCCAGCGGCAACAAGCTCACGCTTGCGTTCTGCGACACATGCGGTTCGGCATTGTACTCGGCCAAACTAGAGCAACCCGCTTTCTTGAATCTGCGGCTTGGATCGGTGAAACAGCGCGCCCGGCTCGTTCCGAAGAAGCAGGGCTGGTGCGACTCGGCGATGCCATGGGCGTGGGACATCAGCGGCATCCCCCGAGTGCACGACCAGCCGTCTCCCGCGAAGTCAGCAACTTGACACCGCCGTCCGACTGACAAATTATCAGTTCACCTCCTGGAGGAGCGAAGCATGCCCCGTCTCGTCTATTCCCGTGAAGAGATTCTGGCGAACCACGACTACGCGAAGCCCCACGTAGAGGCGGGTTACCCCCTGCATGGCGGCTTCGATCCGAGCGGCAAATACATCTCACCGCGCACGTTGCATCGCTGGCCCGCGATCAACGCCTGGAGCGAGGCACTGCAGGCGCGTGGGCATGCGGTCGTGGACGCCTCGCAGCAATTGCTGAAGCGCGAATCCTATCCCAACCTTGCACAGCAGAATCTGCTGCTGGAGTTGGGGGTGGGGCAATCGCTGTGGAATTCGCTGAGCGTGACCGGGGTGATCGAAGCGCGCGGCCGCCGATTGGCCGAGAATCCGGCGCCGGATTTCCAGGACATCATCGTCGACGACATCTCGGAAACCGCGACCGGCCACTTGAACAAAGGATTGCTGGTCGCACACGGCCTCGACGAGGGCGGCGACCCGGCGCGCGGCGAAGGCGGTCACGACAAGATGTGGTTCGCGGTGCGCGACATGCTGTTCGGCCAGCACGCGCATCCGCACGCCGACGTGCCGGAGAGTCTGGCGCGCCCCGAAATGGGCCGCCTGATGCCGCAGATTCCAGGGGACTACGAGAACTGGATTCTGCTGCTCATGAACGTGCTGATGATCGAGATCCGCGCCGAGCACTTTTTCAGCTTCTGCATGGACACGATGCGTGACCCGAGCAATTTCCGCGACCGGCGCGAGGTTGCACTGCATGCCGCCGAACTGGTGGATCGAATCGGCCAGGACGAGGCGCCGCATGTCGGTTATCTCGCGGTGGTGATCTCCGAGCTGCGCAGCTTCACGTTCAGGACCGTCGATGGCGGCACCGTGAAGGGTGCGGCATTCATCGATCCGATCTGGCGCGGCATGGTGCAGTGGCATTCGGTGACCAATCACGATTTCCAGCGCGAGCAATCGCGGAAGAACCTGCATGCGATGCTCGGCACCAAGCCGAATGCGGCAGAACTGATCCGCCATTTCGATTCCCTGGAGATGAGAGAAGCGGCATGATCACCGATTTCCGCGGCAAGACGGCATTGATCACCGGCGGCGCAAGCGGCATCGGGCTCGGCATGGCGCGCGCCTTTGGCCGCGCCGGCATGAACATCGTGGTGGCAGACATCGATCTCAATGCGGCGAAAGCGTCCGTGGAGCAGCTAGCGGCGCAGCAGATCAAGGCGGCGCCCGTGCTGTGCGATGTGAGCGAGCGCGGCAGCGTGCGCGAGGCAGCGCTGGAAGCGATCGCCGCGTTCGGCAAGGTGCATGTGGTCTGCAACAACGCCGGCGTGGCGGTGGGCGGCCCGGTCGGCACGGTCAAGCCGCACGATTGGGACTGGATAATCGATGTTAATCTGAAAGGCGTGGTGTATGGCACGGAGACTTTCGTGCCGCTGATCCGCGGCCATGGCGAAGGCGGCCACATCGTCAACACTGCTTCGATGGCGGGAATGATTTCGCCGGCCGGCATGGAGCCTTACTGCGCCACCAAATTCGCGGTGGTGGCGATGAGCGAAGGCTGGGCGCAGCAGCTGGCGCCGCTGAACATCGGCGTGTCCGTGCTGTGCCCGGGTTTCGTGCGCACGCGCATTCACGAAAGCGGCCGCGCCCGACAGGACAAATATGGCGGCCAGGGCGAGGTGGATGCGCTGGGCGGCGGCCAGAGCGAAGCGGCACAGCTGGTGCTCGCGGGCATCGATCCGGATATTGTGGGCGAGCGCGTGCTCGAAGCGACGAAGGCGGGCGAGCTTTACATCTTCACCCACCCCAACATGAAGCCGTTCGCGGAAGCCCGCTTCCAGATGATTCTCGCGGCGTTCGACCGCGCCCGCGAAAGCCAGGCCCTGAAGGCCGTGAAAGAATGGGGTGAAATGGTCCCGCGCACGCCGGTCACGCCGCCATAAGGAGCACGCGATGAAATTCGGAATTTTCTATGAGCACCAGTTGCCGCGGCCGTGGGAAGAGGGCGCCGAGCTGAAGCTGTTCCAGGATGCGCTCGACCAAGTGGAGCTGGCGGACAGACTCGGCATCGATCACGCGTGGGAAGTCGAGCACCATTTCCTCGAAGAATATTCGCATTCGTCGGCGCCGGAAGTGTTTCTCGCGGCGTGTTCGCAGCGCACGAAGAATATCCGTTTGGGCCACGGCATCGTGCTCATGCCGCCGGGCTACAACCATCCTGCGCGTGTGGCGGAGCGCATCGCCACGCTTGATCTGGTTTCGAATGGCCGGGTGGAGTTCGGCACCGGCGAATCCTCTGCCGCGCTGGAGCTGGGCGGTTATCGCGTGCCGGTCGAGAAGAAGCGCGAGATGTGGCGCGAAACCACCGAGCAGTGCCTCAACATGCTCGCGATGGACCCATATCCCGGTTTCAAGGGCGAGTATTTCGAGATGCCGTGCCGCAACATCATGCCGAAACCGGTACAGCGGCCGCATCCACCGGTGTGGGTGGCGTGCTCGAATCGCGAAACGATCAAGCTGGCGGCGAAACTTGGCATCGGTGCGTTGACGTTCGCCTTCGTCGATCCGGAGGAAGCCAAGCAGTGGGTGGACGACTACTATCGCATCTTCCGCGAAGAGTGCGTGCCGATCGGCCATGCGGTGAATCCGAACATCTGCATGGTGACGGGGTTTTCCGTGAACCGCGATGGCGATGAAGCGCGACGCCGCGGTCTCGATGGCTTCAAGTTCTTCGGCTACGCGCTCGGCCACCATTATATCTATGGCGAGCATAAGCCCGGCCGCACCGACATCTGGAAGAATTTCGAGGCGGTGAAAGATGGGATGCCGCACAACGCGGGGGCAGGCGGTATCGGCACGCCGGACGAAATGCGCGCCCATATGCGCAAATTCGCCGAAAGCGGTGTCGATCAGGTCGCCTTTATCCAGCAGGGCGGGCGCAACAAGCACGAGCACATCTGCGAAGCGCTGGAGCTGTTCGCGCAGGATGTGATGCCGGAATTCAAAGAGAAAGAAGCCGAGCGGCAGAAGCGCAAGATGGAAGAGCTCGCGCCGTACGTCGAAAAGGCGTTCGCGCGCAAGCAATGGATGAAGCCCCTCTCCGATGAGGAAATCCCGACCGTGGCGGCGCTCGGGCGGCAGGTCACCCAGCCGCAAACGGCAGCCGAGGAAGCGAATGCCCGCGGCTGGTCTGCAACCGTCGGAGTTCCGACCGACGATCCTGCTAAGCGCATCGCGGCGGAGTAGAACGGCTTAATCGAAGGTGTAGCCGAAGCGCTGGATATCGGCGGCGAAGGTCTGCGCTACCAGGTCGCGCAAGCGATCGTCGTAGTATTCCTGGTAGCGCTTGCGGCTGCCGCCGCCCTTGTTCACGTGCGGCAGCTGCTGCTCGCCGAGCTGCAACCGGTCGCAGACTTTCCCGAAATCGTCCGCGAAATTCTCGAAGCGCCCGACGAAATCGACCAGCATGCGGCCATCCTCGTCCAGCAGGAAATCGACAAGCGGCCGGTCGTGCGCACGCGTCTTGTAGCCGCGGGTGCACACCCGCTGCACATATTGGGGGAAGGTGACGCCGGCCTTCTCGCCGCGTTTCGCATAGTAGTGGAAACCGGAAACAAGGCGATCCCATGGATTGCGTACGAACGCGAATTTGAAATAGCTGTCGAACGCCGCCTGATCGATATGGCCGCATGCGACGTATTCCTTGGCCCGCAAATGTGCGAGCTGCGCGGGACCGATCTCCCGGTCCTTGTTGGGGCGCAGCAGCAGCGGCTCGCGCGTTTCCCAGGTAAGCCCGTGCAGCGCGAGAAACACGTTTTCGACGCTCTGGCCGCCGGTCTTCGGGATGTGGACGAAAATGGTGCGGTATTTGTGGGAGATCATGAAGCGGGAGGGGAGCCGTATCGGGGACTGACACGTAGGTAACAAACCATCGCCGGAATTGAAAGAATTCCCCGTTGGTTCCAGAAAAGCTGCGGCCGTTCGTTCTTGCGCGCAACGAGTCGCGCGCGCGCGGCGTTCATTTAAGAACAGCGAAATGAAGGCGAAACCGATGGAAAATCCCACCACGAAGTATCCGCGTCCGCCGTTCAAGAGGCAGGAGCAACCCTGGCCCGGTCTCGCGAGCGAGATGAATCCGCGGCCAGACCATGGGGAAGAAAGCTATCGCGGCTCCGGCCGGCTTGCAGGACGCAAGGCGCTGATCACGGGTGGCGATTCGGGCATGGGACGGGCCGCCGCGATTGCCTATGCGCGGGAGGGTGCCGATGTCGCCATCAACTATTATCCGACCGAAGAGACGGACGCGCACGAGGTGATTGCGCTCATCCGTGAAGCGGGACGTAGGGGCGTGCCCATTCCCGGCGACCTGCGGGAGGAGAAATTCTGCGAAGAATTGGTTGAGCGTGCAGTGAGGGAACTGGCCGGCCTCGACATCGTGGTGTGCAATGCCGGCCGGCAGCAATCGTGCGAATCCATTCTCGATCTGACGACGGAAGAATTCGATGCCACGATGAAAACAAATATCTACGCGCCGTTCTGGATCATCAAGGCGGCGCTGCCGCACCTGAAGCCAGGCTCCGTCATCATCGGCACGACATCGGAGCAGGCCTACGATCCCTCAGCCGATCTCTACGATTACGCGCAGACCAAAGCGGCGACGATGAACTACGTGAAGTCGCTGGCGAAGCAGCTCGGGCCGAAAGGCATTCGGGTAAATGGCGTGGCACCCGGCCCGATCTGGACTCCTCTGCAGATATCGGGTGGCGCAACAATGGAGAAGGTGGCGAAGTTCGGCGGACAGACCCCGCTCGGCCGCCCGGGCCAGCCGGTGGAGCTTGCATCGGTCTATGTGCAGCTCGCCGCCGCCGACGCAAGCTACGCGAACGGGCAGGTCTATGGCGCTGCGGGCGGCGGCGGCCAGCCGTAACAACGTTCAGCAGAGGTACGCGAGGTTCTATCCACCGGCTGCGGTGGATTAGGATTTTGCGCTATGGTGGCAACGATGATGAGACCCGAGTCTCTCGTTGCAGAACGCTTGCGCGGATTTCCGGAGGTCCGGCGCATCATTCTGTTCGGCTCGCGGGCCCGGGGCGATGCCGGATTTCGGGCGGATATTGACCTCGCGGTGGAGTGTCCGGGCGCCGACGCGACGCTGGTCGGAAATCGAACAGGCCGCGGAGCAAGCGCCGACTCTGCTGAACGTCGACCTCGTCCGGCTAGACCGCGCCCCACCGGATCTCGTGCAGGCAATTCGCAACGAAGGCCAGGTGCTTTATGAACGCCCAGAAGGCGAATCGCAGGATTGAGGATCTGGAGCGGGCGCTCGCGCGCCTGGAGGAGGCCGTCGCCGTGCGGATGCGCCGTTGGCTATCGACGGGACGATCCAGCGGTTCGAGTGTGTCTTTGAGCTTTACTGGAAAGCGATGAAAGCCCTTCTGGAGATGGAATCTCCTGCTGCGCCACTGGGCACCGCGCGCTCGGTCATCAAAGCGGCGTATGCCGCTGGCTGGATCGACGACGAAGGCGGCTGGCTGGACCTGCTCGATATGAGAAATGCCACTTCCCACACATACCGGGAAGCTACTGCGCGCGATGTTTATCAACGGGTCTGCGCGCGTCTGCCGTTGCTGAAAGCCACCCTGCCACGGCTGAAGCAGAAACTGCCCTAGGGACCGGCGACCCTGTACCCCTCGGCGCGGAGGAGGGCGGGGACGCCCTTAGGGCCCGTGAGGTGACCGGCGCCCACGGTAATAAAGAAGATGTGCCGCTCTTGCAGCATTTTCTCGATCTTGCCGACCCAGGCGCGGTTGCGATCTTCGAACAATAGCTTTTCGGCTTTGGGGTTCTCCTTGAAGCCGCTGTTCATCAGGTTATTCAGCTTGTTCACGTCGCCCTGCGCCCAGGCGGCGATCAAGTCGTTGATCGAGAGCGTCTCGTTCAGCAGATCCTTGAGGCCGGCGTCGAATTCCTGCAGCTCGAGCGATTTGTCGTCCGGCATAAGCAGCTTCAGCTGCTGCTCGGGCGTTTCCAGCGCGCGAAACGTATCCCCGCGACGCTTGAGCGCGAATGCATATACCTGCCGATCAAGACCGGCTTCGATGGAGAGACGCTGCTGTGTCACCATGCTGGCATTGAGCATGAGCAGCGCCAGCCATGGCCGCATCGGCGTCAACAGCTCCGGGGGAACGTGAGTGGCGTTCAGCGCCGCAGTGTAGTCCTTGCGGGTCTGCTCATCGAGCAGCGAAGGCAGCGCAGTGCCGGCCGGGAGCATCCCGTTTTCCTTGATGAAGGCCTGAACGTCCACTGTCTGGGATGCGTCCATCGGGATTTCAAACACGAACACGTCCGCGGCCTTCAGCGCGGCATCGATCTGCGGCGTGCGCCATGTCATCTGCGGCGGGAGCACGTGGATTGAGCCGAGCAAGTACACCTTGCCCTTGGATCCATATACGGTCCAAAGCGCGGGATGCGCCTGTTTGATTGCGGTGCGCGGGGCCACAGCCGGCGGCGCTGAAGCGGGTGCAACAGAGGGCGCCGCGCCTGGCTGGACTGGGGAAACCTCGGCGCGCGTTGGCGGCGCGCTCGCGAAAAGCAGCGCAAGCGCGAGAGCAACAATGGCCCGGGCGAATTTCAGCAGCACTTTGCCTACTATGCCGTTGGTCTATCGATACGCAAACGGCGGATTCCTCCGCTTCAGATCGCGATAGCGGTCGCGCAGCCTTGTCTGCCGCGATACCAGTGGAATGTTCTGCCCGCGGATGAACACGGCCGTTGGCGCGCTCGTCACGTTCAGCGGATCGCCATCCCAGATCACAACATCGGCATCCTTTCCGGGTTCCAGCGCGCCATAGGTGTCGGCGATGCCCCAGACCTGTGCCGGGTTGCGCGTGATGGCGGCGAGCGCGTGATCCCAGCGCATGCCGTTCGCCACTGCATTCCCGGCGATCTGCGTGACCGTGCGGGCGTAGTGGGCGGGATCGTCCGCCTGCGGCTCGAACACAACCGTTACGCCGGCGGCATCAAGGCGCGCGGCATTCTTCAAGCTGGCGCCAAGTTCGGCGAAGCTGTTCGGCAGGTTGAGATCGCTGTCGACGACGACCGGCACTTGCGCCGCCGCAAGCTCGCGCGCCACCTGCCAGGCTTCTGCGCCGCCCAAGATGATCAGCTTTAGCTTGTTGGTCTGGCAGTAGGCGACGATCTGGCGGATATCCGACGCGCGATCGACATTCACCAGCAGCGGTTCGCGCCCATGGATGACGGGCTCCAGTGCGTCGAGATCAATGCGGATGGTGCGCTGGTCGCGCGCGCCGCCGGGGCGATGGTAGCCGGCGCGGTCTGCCCAGTACTCCCGGGCATCGTTGAGCGTCTCCCGGAAGGCCGCCCACAGGATCGGACGGCCTGTTTGTCCGTTGCCGGTCGTCAGGTTCACGACCATCGCCGCCTGCGGCTTATCGATCAGGTTGGCGCCGTTGCCGAGATCGATCACCGCGGCCTGTCCGCGAAACACGCTGCCGCCGATCGCCGGCGCTGTGAGCGAGCGGGTTACGCCGGCAATGCGCGCGATGGGAATGAGAGACGAGGAGGGATTGATCGCGTCCGCCACGTCGAAGGCGGCAGAGGCCACGTTCTCCGACAACGGTGGTCCGGCGGTATCGGCATCGGCATCGAAGCGGCTTAAATCAAGACCCGGCCCAGAATCGTCGCTTTCGCTGACGCCGAGCGGAATCTCTACAATGCCGAGTTGCGTGAAGGAAGCCATCAGGCCCGGTGTCACCGGGTGGCCTTTGGCATTCACGACCTTTGCACCATCGGGCGGCGTGAGGCCCGGGCCCACCTGCACGATCTTGTCGCCCTGGATCAGCACGTCGGCGTCGTTGAGCGTGCCGAGCGGACCGACCGTGTAGACGTGACCATGCTGGATCAGCGTGGCCGGTCCGCCAGCGGGCAACGGCTTCACAGCAACCGTCGCCGGCAGTCTGTTTGTCGGCGGCGCAGCCGGTTGAGCCGTGCGGGGCGAATTTTGTTGCTGGGTATTTTGCTGCGATGGATTCTGTTGCCGCTGATTTTGCGCCGGCGCGGCCTGTTGTGGCGGTCCCTGCAGCTGGCGCGGTCCGGGGGGCGCCTGTGCAAGAGCGATCGATGCAACGACGGTGAAGGCAAGTGCCGGCAGAAGCGATCTCATTGTCCGGCGCCTCCGAAGTTGGCGTTGTCTTCCTGGCCGACTTCAAAATCGCTGCGCGGGCTTATGCGCGGATTGTTGCGGTCGTAGAGCAGCGCGCCGTCGATAAACACTTTCTCGGCATGCGCATAGACGCTTAGCGGATCGCCATCCCACATCACGACATCCGCCATCTTGCCTTTCTCCAGCGTGCCGGTCTGATTGAGAATGCCGAGCGCATAGGCCGGATTGCGCGTCATCCAGCCGATCGCGTGCGCGCGCGTGATGCGGTAGCCCATGCGGCGGCCCGCCGCCATTGCTTTCGCCACCTCCTGGTTCAATCGCTGAATGCCGATGGGATCGTCCGAATGGATCATGGCGCAGGCGCCGGCGTGATCCACCATCGCGATGCCTTCCGGAATGGCGTCATAGGCTTCCATCTTGAAGCCCCACCAGTCCGCCCACATTACGGCGCAGATGTTGTTCTTCTTGAGCAGGTCGGCGACCTTGTATGCTTCCGTGGCGTGGTGGAACGCCGCGATGCGGAAACCGAATTCCTTCGCCACGTCGATCATGGTGGCCATCTGGTCGCCGCGATAGCAGTGCATTTGCACCGGAATTTTTTTGTCGAGCACCAAGGCGAGTGTTTCGAGGCCAATATCGCGGTCCGGCTTGTCGCCGCCGGACTTCCAGTATTTGCGCCATTTGTCGCGATATTCCGTGGCCTTCTCGAAGGCGGCGCGATAGCCGGCGACATTGCCCATCTGCGTTTGCGGTCCGCCTTTCTCGCCGTAGACACGTTTGGGATTCTCGCCGCACGCCATCTTGAGATCGTATGGCGCGCTCGGAAATTTCATGCCCTGGGTGGTGATCGACGGCACGTTCTTCAGCACAACCGAACGGCCGCCGATCAGGTTGGCAGAGCCAGGCAGGATCTCCATCGCGGTGACGCCGCCGGCGAGCGCGCGGGTGAACCCGGGATCCTGCGGCCAGACAGAATTTTCCGATCGGACTTCGGGTGTCGTGGGTTTGGTGGCCTCGTTGCCGTCCTGCGTCGCTTCGTTGGAAGGCGATGGGTACACGCCCAAGTGCGAATGGATATCGATGATGCCGGGCGTGACAAACTTGCCCTTGCCGTTGATCACCACCACGTTCGGTGGTTCCGGCACCTTCGCACCGATCGCCGCGACCTTGCCGTCCTGCAACAGGATCGAGGCGTTGGCCAATTCCTTATCGGTACCGGTCAAAATGGTGGCGCCGCGAATGACGATGGGTCGCGATGGAAATGGCTTGTAGGTGGAGGCGAACTGGTCATTGGGGAACTTGTCCGCAACCGCCTCGTCCTTGGGCGCGGGGTGCAGCCGCGGGAGGATGGCCCATGCAAGCAGTAGCGTCGCCACCACGATGGCGGCGGCGCCCCAGATCGGCAGTCTTGACCTCATGGAATGTTCGCCCCGGAATGGTGGGCGAAGATTTGCCGGGCTTGCGCGGCGGCGCAATGGGGGCATGGGCTCACGCCGTGACAATCCCGTGAAAAAGCGAAACTTTTGCGTCTGCGCCCCGTCTTTGAGGCAAAGAGAAGCTCAAACCGGGAGTGCACACATGATTCGCAAGCTTATGATTGCCGCGGCTGCCGCTGGCCTGTTTGCCGCGCAGCCAGGCATGGCCCAGACCGCCCCATCGATGGCCATGGGCTCCGGCATGGCCGCAATGCACGGCATGCACGGCGGCGGCGCCGGGCTGATGATGTTGCTCCGCTCGGCAAACCTCACGCCGGCGCAGCAATCGCAGGTGCGCCAGATCATCGCTTCCGCGCGACCGCAGATGGAAGCTCTGCATGCGCAGATGGAAGCCCTGCATCAGCAGATCGCCGACAGGCTGTTGACGCCGGGTCAGGTCAGCGCGGCAGACGTGCGCCCGCTGGTGCAGAAGATGTCGGCCGTGGAGTCGGAGCTGACGGAAAACATGACAGCGACAGCCATTGCGATCCGCAATGTGCTGACGCCCGAACAGCTGGCTCAGCTGACGAAAGTCCACAAGAAGTTGCAAAGCCTGCACAGCCAGATTCGCGGCCTGGTGGGGGGCGCGCTGGATACCGAGGGCTCAGGCGACTGACTTCACCTGTGAGCGCTTTCCAACCGCTGCCGGCCGAGACTGTCGCGCTGATCGCGCGCGCCGGCAGCGGGGAGCGCCGTGCGGTCGAGCAGTTGATCGGGTTGTATCAACGGCGCGTGGGCCGTTTTGTCGTCCGGCAAACGGCTGACGACGCGCACTACGAGGACCTCTGCCAGACCGTGTTCGTGAAGATGGTGCTTGGGCTGCCGCGACTGCGCACGCCGGAACGATTTGAGCCGTGGCTTTTCCAGATTGCGCGCAACGTCTGTCGCGATCACGCGCGGGCGAAATTGGGCTGGCGACGAATTTTCGTGGCGTATGTGCCCGCGCACGAAACGGTGCCATCGGCGGAGCTGCCGGCGGAATCCGATTTGGCAGACCGGATGGAAGGCCGCATAACGGCGCTGCCCGAGGCGCAACAGACCGTTTTGCGATTGTCGCTTGAGGGCCGGAGTTACCAGGAGGTGGCGCGGTTGTCGCAGTCCACTGTGCCGGCGGTGAAGTCGCGACTGCATCGCGCGCGCGAAAGTCTGCGCGTGCTGCTTGCGCGGGAGACGGAATGATGAATCTACAATACGATCGCGGCGAATTGTCCTTCAGCCCGGATTTCGCTGCGCGCGTCATAACCGAAGCGGATGCCATTCGGCGCCGTCGTCGCGTTGTTGGCTACAGCAGCCTCACTTTGCTGGTTGCTTCAGCTGTAACGGCAAGCGTGTTTCTCTCTGAGCCGGCGCGGCATGCTGCGCGCGCGCCGGTTGTCGCAAGCATAAGCAACCCGCGCGTCGATTTTTCCCCCAACATGCCGACCAATCCTCTGCAGTTCCTGTTCCCCGACGCCGCGCCCGTCGCGAAGTTCGCCGATGCTTATTCAACAGCGAACTATGGCCGCGAGAGACGGCCAGGCGAATTCCTGTTCACGGAACAGGATGCGAGCGACCTTTAGTCTTCGCCGAATTTGGCTTCGATGAGCGCGAGCACCGCGGCCAGCGCTTCGCGGGCGTCCGCCCCTTCCGCGCTCACCTCGATCAACGTGCCGATGCGGGCGTT
>DASXGS010000198.1:0-16668 GCA_036488975.1 Rhizomicrobium sp.
TTCCGCCAGTTTCAGCTGGATTTCCGTCTTCAGCACGAATGGGCTGGGGTCGGGCAAACCGAACAGCGGGCCGAAGCCATACAGGGTGACCATGGTGCTCCTCCTCAATGGAGGATTGTCTTAACCCAGCCCTGCTGACAGTATGGTGTCAGCAGTCTGGCGGCAGGTTGTCAGGAGAACAACACGGGAAACTTGTTGAATTCGGGCGCGCAGACTCCTGACAGCATGGTGGCAGCAGGCTGGCGGTAGGGTGGCAGCACGGATCTCGCCAAGGAGGAGAAGATGGAGCTGCACACATTCGTCCGCTTCCATGCCCAGGAAGGAATGGACGAGGCGGTGGCCCAGGTGATGCGCGACGCGGCCGACGATGTCCGCGGTGAAGAAGGCTGTGTCTTCATCGAGTACCATCGCAGCGTTGGCGACCCGCGCCACTTCTACATTCACTCCTGCTGGAAGGACGAAGCGGCGTTCGAAGTGCATGCGGAATTGCCGCACACCGTGCGCTTTCTCGACCACATCCTTCCCCTTGTCGATCATGACCTGGACCTGACGCGGACCAGACCCTTCATCTAGGCCGAGGAATGAGGCGCGCCGACCGGCTGTTTCGTATCATCCAGATCCTGCGGCGCAGGCGCACGCCGATCACGGCTGTCGATATCGCCGAAGAGCTGGAAACGTCGTTGCGCACGATTTATCGCGACATCGCGCAGCTCTTGGCCGACCGCGTGCCCATCCGCGGCGAAGCAGGCATCGGTTACGTGCTCGAGCAGGGCTTCGACATGCCGCCGCTGATGCTTACGCCCGACGAAGTGGAAGCCGCCATTCTCGGTGCGCAATGGGTGAGCGGCCGCGCCGACGCGGCGTTGGCGCGCGCCGCCTCCGATCTGATCGCCAAGATCGGCGCGGTGATCCCGGAGCACCTGCGGCCGCTGGTGGTGGAACCGGCGCTGCAATCGCCCAACTGGCGCAGCGTGCAGCCCGATACCGTGGACATGGTGCGCATGCGCGAGGCGATCCACGCGCAGATGAAGGTGCAACTGCACTACCGCAACGAAAAAGAGGAAATCACCGGGCGCACGATCTGGCCGTTTGCGGTCAGCTATTTCGAAACCGTGCGCGTGATCGTGGCGTGGTGCGAACTGCGCCAGGCTTATCGCAGCTTCCGCACCGACCGCGTGCTGGGCGCGCAGTTTCTCGCCGAGCGTTACCCAACACCGCGCGTGCGCCTTCTCGCGGCGTGGAAGAAGGACATGAAACGCGAGCACGAGGCACGAGTCGCCCGGGCCTCCGCGGTGGCGGGAGCGAAGCCCGCGACGGTATAGCGGCCTTGCAGGCGGCGCTGGCGCGATCGACGCGCCTAATCGAGCTCGACCCGCATGGAAAACGGAATCCTCAACACCGTTTCTCTGGATTCATTCTTGACGATCATCTCGCCTTCGCGGGAGTCCGCGCCCGAGTGTATGGCATCAGCGAGAATTTCGCGGATAGAGCTGACAGCTTCGACGCGAGCCGCTTCAACATCGGGGAATTCTGCCCCCTCAGGATCGTCATCGGTTGCGGTATCACCGTTGTGCCGGATGTGAAAATAGTACTGCATTGCGTGGTGCTCCCGTCCGACTCTGTAAACGGGAATCCTACACGCAATGTTGCTGAACGATCCGGGCAAACTTGGTACGGTTGCAGAGGTCCGCGCCGGTCTGAAAATCCGTACCAGCACGAAGAAGGCGTCGCCTTTCAGGCGCCTTACCCTGGAAGTTCGACCGTGGCGGTGAAGCCCTGGCCGGGCGTGCTCGCGATGGAAAGCGAGCCGCCATGGAGTTCGGCCAGCGCCTTGGCAAGCGGCAGGCCCAGGCCTCCCCCTTGCGCGTGATCGTGAATGCTGCGCGACGCCTGCTCGAACGGTTCGAGAATCCGCTGGATATCTTCCGCAGCGACGCCCGGCCCGTTGTCGGCGACGGTGATGCGGACGATTCCGCCGTCGCGGGCAGCGGAAATGCGCACTTCGCCGCCGGCGTGGGTGAAGCTCACCGCATTGTCCACCAGCTGGCCGACGATGTTGCCAAGCGCATGCTCGTCGGCCATCAGCATCAGGTCCGGCTCGCATTCCACGTCGAGTGACACCGGCTTCTCCTCGGCCTTGGCCCGTGCACTATCGAGCGCCATCCAGATCGCGCCGCCCACGGCGACGTTCGCCATATGCAGGGGAAAGCGACGGGCAGCGATCTTTGTGAGATCGAGAATCTGGTTGATCAGCTTCAGGAGGTTCTTGCCTGCGCCATGGATGAGACCGGCATATTCGGTGACCTGGGCCTTCGAGAACTGGTCCGGCGCCAGCTGCAACAGATCGGAAAACCCGATGATGGCGTTGAGCGGCGTCTTGAGTTCGTGGCTCATGGTGCGCAAAAGCGCCGTCTTGGCCGTATCCGCCTCCACTGCCGCTTCGTCCAGCCGCCGTGTGAGGTCGGCGAGATAGGTCTGCTGGCGCTGCGCCTGAACTTGCGACTTGGCGAGCGCCCGCTTGGTGCGCTCCAGCGATTGCGACTGTTCGGAGAGCGCGGCTTCGGCGCGGTGGCGCTCGGTGATGTCGGTGAACACCGTGGCGCGGCCGCCGTCGCGCGTGGCGCGATCCCGCACCAGGTACGCATCGCCCGTAGCCAACACGATGGTGAACGCGCCGGCCGGCGAGCGGTGCGCATCCAGTCGCCGCTCGATCCACACTTCCGGATCGCCTTCGACCACAAAACGCCCGCGCCGCACGGCGCTGCGAATCATCTCTTCGAATGGAGCGCTTTGGACGATTTCGATGCCGGCATGGCCGTGAATCTCGGCGTACGCCGCGTTGCAGAGCAGCAGCCGGTCGCTGCGATCCCAGAAGGCGAACGCGTCGGCCGAAAGCTCCACCAGATCTTCCAGCCGCATGAATGTGTGACGCGCCGGGGTGACATCGGTCCACAATGCGATCCAGCCGCCGGACTTCGTGCGCCGCGCCTTGATCTCCACGATGCGGCCGTCCGCCAGCCGGATATCGCGCGGGGCATACTCACCCTCCCGGAATTGCGCGCGCCGCCGCGCCACGAACGATTCGATGTCGCCGTCGAGCGGCGCGATCTCCCCGCCTTCGACTTCCAGCCGAATCAACTCGGCATAGGTGCAGCCCTGCAGCGCTTCGCGCGGCGGCATGGAGCGGAAGAGGTAGTTGAAATGCGTGTTGCACCAGGAAAGCCGCTCGTGCGAATCGAACAGCGTGACCGCCACACGAAGCGTGTCCAGCGCTTCGAGCAGCTCCGGAGAAACCCCGGCATCCGCAGCCTCTGCCGCGGCAAGTACAGCGACAGCCGACAAAGCCGATCCCCACCCACGTGATCTGGGCGTAAGTGTGTGAGGCTAGCCTTTCGGAATTGTTGAAAATTGCAGGAGTGTCGCGGCGGCGCCGCTGTAGCGTTAACGGACGGTAAACGGCGTGCCGCGTGCAAAGCTTGTGGATTTCTCACCGAAGCTCGCCGCGATTCAATTTTCGTTAAGGCTATGCGCGCCAGTGTTGCGCGAGCGAAGCCTATAGAAGAGATCGACGGTTAATGGCGGGTTTCGAAACGGGTTCACGCGAATCGGCGGCCGAGCGGCGACAATTCGTGCGCGTGCAGGCAGCCAAGGCGGCGATCGGTGCCGTCATCGGGGTCGGATTCGTGGCGCTCATCGGCCCGCCCGATTTGGTCGAATCCATCGCGATTGTGGCACTGCTCTTACCGGGCGCCCTGGCGCTTCTCGGATTGGCACGGGTGCCGCTTTGGTTTCTTGAGGCCGTTTCGCAGATCACGTTCGCGGCGATGGTCGGCTACCTGGTGCTGATCACCGGCGGCACCCTCTCGCCGCTGATGATCTGGTTTGCGCTGGTCCCGGCGGAAGCCGCGCTTGCCGGGGGGCGGCGTTCGGCTATTCGCGCCGCGGCGGCGGCAGCGCTCGCGCTTATCTGCGTCGGAGTCGTGGAGGCGCTGCACGCGCTGCCTGAAGCACGCCTGTTCTTGCCGCTGTGGCAGTTCTATGTGGGCTCGGCGCTTGCCGCGGTGATACAGGCCGCGTTCATCGCGAGCGCGGCGCAGGATCGCCAGCGTCGCGCCGACGAAGCCGCGGCAGAGGGCGCGGCGATGTATCGTTTCCTGGCCGAGAACGCGATGGACCTCATCACCCTGCACGGCGCGGATGGCCGCATTCGCTTTGCCAGCCCCGCGGCGCGCGCGCTGCTGGGACGCGAGCCCCAGTCGATGTTGACCATGTCGGCGATCTCGCTCGCGCATCCTGAAGATATGCGGACGATGCAGTCGGCCTTTGTCGAGGCGAGCTATTTCGGCCGCAGCGCGGAAGCGGAAGTGCGGCTGAAGCGCGCCGACGGCACCTATGTGTGGACCGAAATCCGCTGCCGCCCGGCCGAGCCGACGAATGGCGAAGAGGCGGAAATCGTGGCCGTGACGCGCGACATCAGCGAGCGCAAGGCGCACGAGCGCGAGCTGATCGAGGCACGCGACCTGGCGGAGAGCGCCAGCCGCGCCAAATCGCATTTCCTCGCCAATATGAGCCACGAGCTGCGCACGCCGCTCAATGCGATCATCGGCTTCTCCGAAGTGATGACGCACGAGATGTTCGGGCCGCTGGGGGGCCTGCGCTACCGCGAATATGCGGGCTTGATCCACGAATCCGGCGGGCATCTGCTCGAGCTGATCAACGGCATTCTCGACATGTCGAAGATCGAGGCAGGCAAGTTCGAGCTCTCGGAGGAGATGTTCGATCTGCCGGAAGTGGCGATGCAGTCGGTGCGCTTCGTGAAGCTGCAAGCGGATCGCAAGGGCGTGGTGCTGAAGACGGCAATCCCGGCGGATTGCGCCACCGTGTTCGCCGACAAGCGCGCCATCACGCAGATCTTGGTGAATCTGCTCACCAACGGAGTGAAATTCACCCCGCGCGGCGGCGAAGTGAAGGTGTGGGCGGTGCGCGATGGCGGCGGGCTGCAGATCGCCGTGCGCGACACCGGCATCGGCATTTCCGCCGAAGACGTGAAGCGACTGGGCCGGCCCTTCGAGCAGGTGGACGGCGCGCATGTGCGGAAACACGAGGGCACCGGCCTTGGCCTTGCGCTGGTGAAAGCGCTGGCCTCCATGCACGGCGGCGAGGCGGTGATCGAATCGCGACTCGGCCACGGCACCACGGTGCGTCTGCGCCTGCCGCACGCGGCGGTGAATGCTGACGGCGCGCGCGACCCCCGGCCTACCGCCGAAATCATCCCGCTCAAAGGCGCGGCTTGATCGGTCGACAGCTTTCCCGTGGAAGCCGCATGCGGTAGGATTGCAGCGAACCTTCGGGGGGAGTTCACATGCAATCCGGTACAGCAAGACACCGCAATCTCGTTTGCTTCGCAGCGTTCGCGGCAATCACGATGCTGAGTGCCGCGCCCGCCCGCGCCGATTTCTGCATGCAGCTCAACGGCGGCTCCTTCAGCGGCGATCTCGGCTTCTTCCGCTTTCAGGGCAGGCTGCCCACCGCGCCGGGCGCCATGGTTGCGCTGCACGGACGGGCGGCAGGCCTCGACCCCGTGTTCGGCGCGGCAACCGTTCCGACGGACGGCAGCTATGTGGAGCTCGGGGCCACCTTCTTTATCGACGCGACCGAAGGCCAGTTCGACGTGACGTTCTTCCCGCCGGGCGCCAAAAACGGCAGCGGCTATGCCGATTACGGTACGTACGACGTGAACCAGAGCGTGACCGCGAAGATCGTCCACTGCGGCCTGGAACCTGTCCGCGCGGCACACGCGCTGCTGCGCAAGCCGCGTTAGGCGGTGAGCCATTTCGGCGGCGGCAGCGCGAAGTGCCGCTGCAGCATGGTTTCGGCGCTTTGCAGCGCGCCCTCCACCCAGCCGGGATCGTAAGTGCCGTACGCTTCACCGCAGATGTAAAGCGCGCGATCCGCGAACGGCTTCATCACGCGCGGCGCCGTCTCGAGACGGTCGTACCCGATGCGCCAGAAATGCCAGCCGCCGCCATACGGCTCCGCCGTCCAGTCCTGGAAACACGCGGCGAGCGGTTGCGGCGGCGCGACGCCATACGTCAGTGCGGCTTCGCGATGGATCTCCTGCGCGAGCTGCGAGTCGCCGGAAAGCCACTGAAAGCCCGCAGCGTCCGGCTGCGCCGGACCGGCGGCCTCCTTCCAGTATTCCACCGTGTTGGAATCGCAATACATCATCAGCACACCGTAGCCGTTCGCCGGTTCTTCAGGCCGGCGATCCTTTTCCGTGCCGAGGGGATAGAATTGCCGCGCCTGCATGTCGGTGACCGAGCGGCCACCATCGATGCCGAGATCGCGCCACCAGGCGCGCGGATAAAGCAGCAACGCCTTGCAGGTCGGCACCGGATCGACCGACGCCACAAGGTCGGCAAAGCGCGGTTCGCCGCGCGCCGGAAAATGATCGATCAGTTCCAGCGATCGCCGTGGCAGGGCGAGCACAACCTGTCGGGCGGCGATTGTGGTGCGGCTTCCGTTCGCAGATTCGAACCCGAGCTCGAACAGATTGTCCGGCCGGAAGACAAGGCTGGCGAGGCGCGTGCGCATGCTGAGCCCGCTGCCAAGCGCAGCCGCGCGTTCCGCGAGCGCGATCGGCAACCGCTGATAACCGCCGACCAGCGTGTAAAACGGCCTGGAGAAATCAACCCCTTCGAACATGAAGTCGAATTCGTCGAGACCGGACTGGCGGAGCGAGACACTGTCGTACCCGCCGCTGTCCTGCCCCCACGCGATTTCCTCGTGCGTGAACACATCCGATAGCATGGTCCATGCCGACCAGTCTTTCAGCGGGCGGCCCTTGTAGAGAACGGTGGAGCGGATCTTGCGCCAGTTCTCCACCGTCATCGTCTTCGCATCCGGAACGATGCGCGACACGCCGTTCATGAAGGCCGTGTTTTTCGGCGCCTCCTCCGCATCGGGAATGTTGTACGGATAGAGATGGCCGGGCGTTCCGGCTTCTGCGTAGGAAAAGGATTTGCCGCGCAGCGCGAGGCGATCGTTGGGCTCGAACAGGGGGTAGCCGCGCTGCGTCAATCCCAGCTGTTTCACCGTGCCGGCCACATTCAGCTGCTCGTTCTGGAAGCGCATGCCGCCCACTTCGCCGACGAGATGCGGCGCCTGCGGGAATGCCACCGAGCGCAATCGTCCGCCTATGCGGTCGCTCATCTCGAACAGCCGCACACGCAACTGCGGATTGGCGGCGCGCAAACGCCAGGCGGTGTAGACGCCGGAGACGCCGCCGCCGACGATCGCGACATCGAGATCAGCGGCTTGCGCGCGTGCGCCCGCGGCCGGCAGCAAAGACGCCGCCGCCGCACTGCCGAGAAATGCCCTGCGTGTAACCACCATTGCCGCGCCCCCTCGCCCCTCGAATCCCGCGCCGAAATCTAGCGCAAGCAGCAGCGAATGCACCCGAGGCTTTGGATTTGCTAAGTTTCCGGGCTTTTCTTTTGCGGCCCAAACGACCATCTTCCGGGCTGGAACAGCAGGATTTTCAGATGGCGATTATCGGCCCCAGCGGACGCCCGGTTTCGCGCGCGAGCGGCAACGGCGCGCCGGCGCCGGCCGACGGCGGCGGCGGTGCATATATCAAAGACGTCTCCATCGAAACCTTCGCGGCGGATGTGCTGGAGGCGTCGCGTCAGACGCCGGTGATCGTCGATTTCTGGGCGCCGTGGTGCGGGCCGTGCAAGCAGCTCGGGCCGCTGCTCGAAAAGGTGGTGAACGAGGCAAAGGGCGCCGTGCGCCTCGTCAAGATCAACATCGACGAGAACCAGGAGATCGCGCGCCAGCTGCGCATCCAGTCTATTCCCACGGTGTACGCGTTCCGCGACGGCCAGCCGGTGGACGGCTTCATGGGCGCGGTTCCGGAATCGCAGGTGCGCGCCTTCGTGCAGCAGCTGACCGGCGGTGCAGCGGGGCCGAGCCCGGCGGAAGACACGCTCGCCATGGCGGATGAAGCGTTCGCCGCCGGCGATGTGGGTGCGGCGGCACAAGCCTACGCACAGGTGCTGCAGGACGAACCGGGACAGCCGAAAGCGGTGGCGGGGTTGGCGCGGTGTTACCTGAAGAGCGGCGATGTCGACCGCGCGCGGAAGACCTTGCAGCTCGTGCGTCCCGACGGCGCGGGCGACGAAGCCATCCGCGCGGTGGAAGCGGAAGTGTCCCTGCGCGAGCAGGCGGCGAATGCCGGCGACACCGCGGAACTGCGCACAAGACTAGAGGCCAATCCCAACGATCATCAGGCACGCTACGATCTCGCGATGGCGCTGGATGCGAAAGACGACCGCCAGGGCGCCATCGACACATTGCTGGAGCTCGTGCGCCGCGACCGCAACTGGAGTGAGCAGGCGGCGCGCAAACATCTGGTGACGCTGTTCGAGGCGATGGGCCCGACAGATCCGCGCACGGTGGAGGCGCGGCGCAAACTTTCCTCCATCCTGTTTTCGTAAGCCATGCGGAAGCCTTATCGAACGCTCGATGACCTGCCGAAAACCGTCGCGGTATTCCCGCTGACCGGCGCGCTGCTGCTGCCGCGCGGCGCGCTGCCGCTGAACGTGTTCGAGCCGCGCTATCTTGCGATGGTGGACGATGCGCTTGAGAGCACGCGGCTGATCGGCATGATCCAGCCCACCGAACCGGAAGACCAGACCCTGAAACCGGCGCTGTCGCAGGTGGGGTGCCTGGGGCGGATCACGGCCTTCCAGGAATCGGAAGATCATCGCTATCAGATCACGCTGACAGGCGTGTGCCGCTTTCGCGTGGCCGAAGAGCTGACGGCGGATACGCCATACCGCCAGGTGACGCCGGACTATTCGCGTTTTGCCGGCGACCTCTTGCTGGACGAGGCGTCGGACCTGCCGCGCGAGCGCCTGATGTCGGCGCTGAAGAATTATCTCGCCCGCCGCGACCTGAAGGCCGACTGGCATTCGGTGATGAATGCGCCGCCCGAGCATCTGGTGAATGCGCTTGCGATGCTATGCCCGTTCGAGCCGGCCGAGAAGCAGGCTCTGCTGGAGGCGCCGGGCTGGAACGAACGCGTGGCGACATTGGTGGCGCTGCTCGAGATGTCGGATGCGCGCTCCTTCAGCGGCTCGCTGAACTGACATGGACGTCGATCCCAAGCTGTTGGAAATTCTGGTGTGTCCCGTGACCAAGGGGCCGCTGATCTACGACCGCGAGAAGCAGGAGCTGGTGAGCAAGCTTGCAGGGCTTGCCTATCCCATCCGCAACGGCGTGCCGATCATGATCGCCGGCGAAGCGCGCGAGCTCACCGAAGAAGAGCGCCTCGGCAAGTGAGCGCGTGGCCGACCGAGCTGCGGCTCGATCCTTCCAAAACCGTGCTGACGGTGACGTTCGATTCCGGCGAGACATTCGCCCTTCCATCCGAATATCTGCGCGTGGAATCGCCGAGCGCGGAAGTGCAGGGGCATGTGGCGAGCCAGAAGCAGATCCTCGGCGGCAAACGCAGCGTGACGATCCGCGGCGTCGAACCGGTCGGCAACTATGCCATCCGCATCCTGTTCGGCGACGGCCACGACACCGGCCTCTACAGCTGGGACTATCTCCACGAGCTCGGGTGTACATACGATGCGAAATGGTCCGCCTACCTGCGCGCCCTCGCTGCGAGGAAGCTCGAACGGTAGCTCCGAGATCGTTCAACAGCGCGTGATGTCCGCCACAGGTTATGTCCATTTCGTACGTGACGTTTGCGATTGAGCTGCACGTCTGACGCGCTAAATACCGAGAATGGCGCAACGGTTTTTACCTGTTTGCATGCCATTCCCGTGGCCGATTTGCGCGTCCGCGATCATCGCATAGCCGCTACGAAAAATTCGATAGCATCGACAATAGCCTCCGTATGCAAACGATTGTTGCGGCGTGCGTTGACACGAACGTGACTTGCTCGCGTCAGCGGGCGGCCCAGCATCGCACGATGCGAGTGTTGCCGGGAGAATGGGGGATCTCCAGCTTGCCAGCCTCCAAGAATGGCGGCCGCTCGCGCCGGAGCCGGCCGGCGCAGTTGATCGGCTTGCCCGAAGACGGCACCCTTTCCCTGCAGGAAAAACTCTATCAGCGGCTGCGCGAGTTGATCCGCTCCGGCACATTCCCGCGTGGATCGCGACTTGCTTCGTCGCGGGCGCTCGCCGCAAGCCTCGGCATCTCGCGCAATTCGGTGACAGCGGCGATCGACCGCCTGATTGCGGATGGCTGGCTGGAAAGCCGACGCAACTCGGGCGTGTATGTGGCGTATGCCGGGAAGCTCGTCGCCGCAGGCGCGCCGATCGCGCTGGAACGGGTGAGCGTTCCGTTTCAATTGGGTTGGCCAACGCATGTGTTTCCCGTGCAGCTGTGGACGCGGTTGCAAATGCGGCGTTGGAAGGACACGCCGGGGCGCTGGTTGCAGCAGGGCGAACGACTCGGGTTGCCTGCGCTTCGCAGCGCCATTGCTGCCTACCTCACCACATCACGCGGGCTGCCGTGCCACGCCGCCCAGATCGTGGTGACAACCGCCATTCCGGCGGGCGTCGAGTTTGCGGTGCAGGCGCTGGGGCTGTCCGGCGCCGAGGCGTGGATCGAAGATCCGTGTTGCCAGACGCCGCTCGAAGGATTGCGCCGCACCAATGTTCGCCTGGCACCGATTCCGATCGATGAGCATGGCATTGTTGTCGAGGCAGCCAAGGAACTGGCCCCGGACGCGCGCATTGCGGTGGTCGGTCCCTCCTGCCAGGCGCCGACCGGCGTCGCGCTCTCGGAGTCGCGGCGTGAGGCGCTGATCGAATGGGCGGAAGCGACCGGCAGCTGGATCTTCGAGGACGATTTCAACTACCGGGTCGATCCCAAACGTCCGCTTATTCCGCCGCTGACCGCGGCCGGACGCGGGCGCTCGCTCTATTTCAATTCGTTCAACAGCGTGCTGTTTCCGGGCTTGCGCATTGCCTACGTCGTTGTGCCGCTGGACCTGATCTCGCTGTTCGAAGCGGCGCGCGGCTTCGAAGGCGAGGTTAGCGCGCCCAACCAGATCGTACTCGCCGACTTTATCGAAGCCGGTCATCTCGACGAGCATTTGCGCCGCCTGGAGGCTTCCGACGCAGAACGACGAACCGCGCTGATGGCAGCCGTTACCCAGCATCTCGGCGATTTCGCCCTGCCCCGGAACAACGCCGGCGAATACTTTATCTGTCGGTTGAAGTCCCTGCCGGAATCCGCAGCCGTCGATTCCGCGGCGGCCGCGGGGATTGTCGTGACGCCCATGTCGGAGTACCGCACGCGGTCGCCGACGCAGCAGGAAATCATCCTCGGCTATTCGCAGCACAGCCCGACGGCGATCGAAGAAGCCGCGCTGGCGCTCCGTCCTGTGCTCGAGAGCGTTGCGCAGTACCGAAGCCGAACGGGATAGCGCCGCACTGGCTGCCGACGCGCGGCACTAAGCGAACGCCGCAGTTCTGTCTCAATCTCCCGCAACAGTGCGCTGTCAAAGGGGGAAACCGATGCGACACATCCTGCTTCTGCCGGCCTTCATTGCGACGTTAGCGCTCTGCGCCTGTTTGCCGGTGACGAGCAAGGTCGAGGTCGGGACCACGGTTGGATTCAAGCCGGATCCGGCGCTGCTGGGCACGTGGCGGGCGCGCGATGCCGATACCGATACGCCGGTTTACGTTCACATTCTCGGCAAAGAGGATGGCAGCATGACTGCGGTGCTTGTTACGCCCCCGTACAAGCAGAATTTGGGCGACTGGAGCATCTATGCCTTGCGGGCAGCGACTCTCGGCACAAACCACATTCTCAACGCGCAGGAGCAGATCGCCAACGGCAAACCGTCGAGCGGACCGCTCGCCACGCAACCCGTGCTGCTGCTCTACCGCACGAGCGGTGGCGGCAAACTCACGCTCTATCAGCTCGACGACAAGGCCACGGCGGCGGCAATTCGCGCCGGCGAAATTGCCGGCGAGATAGACCCGGGCGACACCGGAGATGTGCGCATAACCGCAAGCGCCGCGGCGCTGGACAAATTCTTCGCCAGTGCGCGCGCGGCGAAGTTGTTTTCCAAAGTGCTGGTGACGTTGACGCGGCTGGATTAGCGCGAAAGCTCAATGCGGCGAACGTCGGAACACCTCGTCGGAGGGGCCGGTGTCGTAGGCCATGCCCGCAGCGGTCAGCGTGATACGATGCGGCCAGTCGGCGCGCGCCACGCCCTTGCGCTCCAACGCATGCCAGACGTTCTCGTTGTAAAGGCCGGTGATGTCCTTGCCCGAGACCACAGCATCGCCCAGATGCACGTGATCGCCATGTGCCTGCGGAAAACGCTCGATGGTCAGTTCGCCTGCGCCGGGGCCGGATGTCGCGGCGTTGGGCACGCGGGCAATCGCCTGCAGAATAGCGAGGGTGCGCAGCTGCAGCGGATTGAGCCTCAGCGGATTCTGCTTCGGAGGCATGAAGGCCCTCGCGGGTGTGCGGGCCTCCTATATGGGCGCAACGCCGAAGCCGCAACCTTGAGAAGGGCTACGCGGCCACCGGGGCGATGATGGCGCGGCCACGGCGGCGCAGGAACTCACCCTCTTCGGCGCTGAACAGCAGCGCGGTAAGCTCGGTGGCCACGGCCGCAAACTGCTCGGCATTGAGTCGCTTCTCGTCGCTCGCACCGTGCAGTTCGCGCACGACTTCCTCGTTGTAGCTCCTGAGCGTCATGCCGATCTCATCATCGGCGCGCTTTAGCGAAGCGGCGAAGGACGCCGCGGACGCAAAAGGCCGGCAGCCAGCGAGGAGCCGCGCGTAGGAAATCGCGCGATCGCACTTTTCCGCATCTGCGGGATGGGAGAAATCCGGCGTCTTCGGTCCGTTGCTCCCCATGTTCTGCATCGGCAGCGCGGTGAGCACCTCCTTCGGCGCGCGCTCCATGAAGCCGTCCATCACTTCCGCGACGGCGGCGCGGTCCTTGATCAGCCGCTGGCCCCACACGCCGTCGCGCCGCAGCTCGACTTCCTTCACCACGCCGCTCGAGAGTGTCGTGAAGCGTGCGACACTTGCGAGCAGAGCATCGGCATTGAACTGCTGCGGCTTTGCCGCACGGATGGCGCTGCAGTGCGTTTCGATCGCCGCAAAAAGGATTTCGCCCACCAGCCCCATATCGGTGTTGGCAATCATCGTTTCCTGCGTCTTGCCGGAAATGGAAAGCGGCAGGCGGAGCGCTTCCCACGGCTTCTCCAGCCGGTTCATCACCACGAGCGGCAGATAGGGCGCCGCATCCGGTGCTGTTTCTGCCAGCCGATCATAGACGCTGCGGAAGGCGTGAATGGCATCTTCCGTCAGCGACGGAATCTGCTGCGGCAGCCTGTCCTGCAATTCGCAAATGTCCGGCGCCGCCGAAAGCATGAGGGCAATTTCGCGCGCATCCTCCACCGCGGCATCGCCGTTCAGCGCGACGCGCGCCGCCTTGCAGCCGGCATCGGTCGCTAGTTTCGTGCGGATGGCTGCGGCGGCGGCCTTCCAGAACTCCGCCGTCCTGTCGCGCATTTCGTCGGCGCGATAGCCCAGGATCGCCGTTTTCACCGAGATAGCATAAGCGTTGAGGACATCCGGGATCAGCTCCTGCGCAAGCCAGTTCCACACGGGCGTGATGGAGCTGCGCAGGATACGGCCCTTCTGTTTTTGTGTGCGCGCCTCGTTGGTAAGCAGGTCTTCGAACGGGCGGCAGAAGACGCGCAGCGGCGTGGGCGTGCGCGTGGCATGATCTGCGCTGGTGCGCAAAGTGGGGCGCAGGCTTTCGAGAATGAGTTCGTGCGGCAGCACCCGACCGTTGTTGAGCTTGTCCACCTCGACGGCACGGGCGACGCGCGTCGCGATGCTCACCGGTAGTGAGCCCAGGAAGCTGCGCAGCAATTCCGTTTTTTCGCGTGAGGCCATGCTCTTGATCGCGGCCCGCGGGCCGCCGCTCCCGTCTTGTCGGGCCAAGGGTAGACGCAGTGTCGTTAACGCCGTCTTGCAGATTGGGGGCACTAGCCCGGGATTTAGGGCGCGCGCGGAAGGGTTAGGCGGGCGCGCAAACCCCCTAGCGGGCTTTCGGCCAGCTCCAGTGCACCGCCATAAAGCCCGGCGATATCGCGCACGATGGCGAGGCCGAAGCCCGAGCCCGGCACGCTTTCATCCAGCCGCTCGCCGCGGGCGCCGACGCGGGCGCGCTCTTCGGCATCGAGACCGGGGCCATCGTCGTCGACGCACAACGCGAACTCGCCGTCGGGCGCCTGCGCCGCGCGCGCTTCGACGCGGCCGCGGGCCCATTTGCAAGCATTGTCCATCAGGTTGCCGGCCATCTCTTCGAGGTCCTGCCGGTCACCGCGGAAGGCGAGGGCCGCCGGAGCATCGGCGGAAATATCGATGGCGCGGGCCGCGTGAATACGAGACAGCGTGCGCGCGAGATCCTCGAGCACGGGCTGCACCGCCGTGCGGATGCCGATGAGGTCTGCGGCACCGGCCGCGCGGGCGCGCGCGAGATAGTGATCGATCTGGCGGCGCATGGTGCCGACGCGGGCGTTGACCGCATTCGCCAACGGGCCCGGTTGCGCTTGCGCCTCGCTTGCCAACACCGACAGCGGCGTCTTCAGCGAATGCGCGAGATTGGAGACCTGCGTGCGGGCGCGCGCCACGACTTCCGAATTGTGATCGATCAGGCTGTTCAACTCACGCGCCAGCGGCGCGATTTCGGATGGAAAGTGCCCTTCGAGACGGCCCGCCTGCCCTTCCCGCACGCGCGCCAGGCCCGCACTCAGCCGGCGCAACGGCAACAGCCCAATACGCACCTGAAGGAGAATCGCGCCAATCAGGCCGAGGCCGAAAATGGCGAACGACCAGAACAGCATCGTGTCGAACTGCGCCACGTCCGCTTCGACCTCCGCCATGTCGCCGGCAACCAGGAAGGTGTAGGTCCGCACATCGTCTTTCTGCGGCGTTGCGGTGATGGGAAATTCGATGTGCCGCGCCACCACGCGGACGGTTTCGTTTTCCGGACCCGTGCCGTGGCCCCAGGCGATACCGTTGCGCATAGTGGTGTCGGTGATGCGCACCGCCTTGTCCCACAGCGAGCGTGAGATGCGGATGTCGCCCTTCGGCTTCTCCGGCACGATCTGCCAATACCAGCCGGAATAGACGCGCTCGAACCGCGGATCGGAGAAGCGCGAATGCAACGCCACCTTTCCGTTGGCGTCGGGCTCGGCCGCGGCGATGAGGCCGTCGAGATCGAATTTCAGCCGCGAGTCGAAATCGCCCTGCACCGAAGCGCGGAAGATGCTGGAAAGGACGAGCCCGCCGACGATCAGCGCCAGCAATGTCCACACCGCGGCGGCGGCGATCAGCCGTCCGGACAGCGAATTGAGCCGCGGCGCGAGCCGGCTGACGAATTGCGCGCGAAAGGGACGCTCTGAATCCATGTGGGTGACTGTAAATGCCGAACCGCAATGGAGCCACCCGGCGACGTAAGCGAGGCGGGCTTCAGTTGAGTGGGGTAGCGCGGAGATAAGGGTAGCCGCGGATCGCGTCACTATCCATCAGAATAGATGATGTCGAAAGGGGGCGCCCAAGAACGTGGAAAAACCGGCAAGGTGAAATTGGCAGATTACGATTTAGCCTGCCCTGCGCCGGCGTTCCACGTGATCGCGCAACGCACGGTTGATCTCCGTCTGATAGCCGCGGCCCTTTGCGGCGTGCCGCCTGAACCAGTCGATCACGTCGGCATCCAGCCGCAGCGTCAGCTGCTGCTTGATCGGGCGAAAGAACACGCCTCGCTTCGCGTCGGACCAGTTGCGCGATTCGGGAATATCGCGCGTATCGATGTCGGCATTCGACAGCCGCGCCAAAGCAGCGATCTCCCGCTTCTGCTTCGCGGTGAGCGGCCTAGAAGCTCCCTTCTTCATACGCTCTCCTTTCATGCGCGGTTGCCTTTCGCGCGCTGATGATGCGTCCAACCTCGTTGCCGTCCTCGTCCGCCGCGGGCCAGGTGTGGACCACAAGAACGACAACGCCTCCAATGTCTCCCGCCGTCTGCCAACGCTCCTCGCCTTCCGACATATCCAGCCGCGACACGGCCAGCGGATCGTCGAACACCAGCGCTGCGGTCTCGAAGCTCAGCCGGTGGATGCGCCGGTTGCGGCGGTCCTTGTCCGGATCCCAAGTCCAGCGCATGCGCGGGCTCTCGTGTAACTACATGAATATAGTTACACGGTGGTAATTACGCAAGTGGCTCGGATCACTGCGGAAGGAAAATCAGGCCTTGGCGCGGGCGGGCGTGCGGATGGCTTCCGGCAACTCGAGGCAATAACCAAGACCGCGCACCGTCTGAATCAGATTGGGATCGAGCTTCTTGCGCAACCGCCCGACGAACACCTCGATGGTGTTGGAGTCGCGGTCGAAATCCTGGTCGTAGAGATGCTCGACCAGCTCGGTGCGCGACACCACGCGGCCGCGGTGGTGCGCCAGATACGCGAGCAGCCGGTATTCGAGCGAAGTGAGCTTCACCGGATTGCCGTTGAGCGTGACGCGCGACGAGCGCGTGTCGATGCGCAAGGGGCCGATCTCGATTTCAGACGTGGCGATGCCGGCGGCGCGGCGCAGCAGCGCGCGCACGCGGGC
>DASXGS010000241.1:0-2812 GCA_036488975.1 Rhizomicrobium sp.
CGAGAACCAGCTGGTGGAATGGATTCTGGCCGATCCCGACCGCTGGGGGCGCGTCGACAGCGCGGCCGGCCCCGCCAAGCCGGTGGCGCTCTATCCCCGGCCCACGGTTTATTCGGCGCATCCGCTGCTGGCGCTGGTGCCGGACAGCCTGCGCCTGATCGAGGCGATGATGTCTGTGGATCTGCAGACGATCGGTTGGCGGGACCATGGTTTCCGGGGGCCGCTGGGCGCAGTCGGCGCGGAAACCGATCCGCTGATCAAGGGCCGCATGCCCAACGCGATCACCGCCGTAGCTCCGATGCCCGACATTCAGGTGATGCTGCGCATCCTCGGCGCGCTGGCATAAAAATTCCCCTCTCCCCAGGGGGGGAGAGGGGAATGCAGGACGAAGGCGCTATTTCCCTTTGAAGTTGAAGTAACCCATCAGGTCGCCGATGGCGGGCCCGTTGGTCACCACATAGAGATCGCTGCCGTTCTGTACCGGGTTGGGCAACCGGTCGCGGCTCGAGCGGCTGATCGGCGGCAGGTACCAGTTCGCCTCGATGAACTTCAGGATCGAGGCATGGTCGCTGTATTCGTGCACCACGCCCCGGCCCTTCGAGTACGGCGAAACGACGATCAACGGAATGCGCGAGGCATCGCCGAAGAAATCGACCGGCTGCACGTAACCCGAATCGTAATACCCGCCGCCTTCATCCACCGTGATGAACACCGCGGTGTCGGCGAACAGCTTCGGATTGGCCTGCAGCATGTCGAGAATCTTCTTGGTGAACGCCTCGAAGATGCTGAACTTGGAGCTGGCCGGGTGGCCGTCGTTCAGGCCGCTCGGCTTGACGTAGGAAACCGCCGGCAGCTTGCCGGACTGGATGGCGGCGTAAAGGTCGAGCGTGTCCTTCATGTGCTTGTTGCGCTCGGCCTTGTTGGTCATGATCGCGGTTTCGTACTGGAACGGGTTGCAGATGTTGCAATACACATTGATCTGGTGCGCCACCGCGCGGTTCCAGTCTTCGCCGTAGTAAGCCCACGAAACGCCGCGCGCGTTCAGCACGTCGCCGATCGAAGGCGCCGACGAGGGCGGGATGGTGAACGTTCCGGTGTCGAGCGTGCCGTCTTCCTTGAAGCCCGGATTGTAGTTGTTCACGAGATAGTACTTGCCGGGGCCGCAATTGGGCTGCGGATGATGCGGCAGCGTTTTCAGGTAATTGCGGATCGGGGCGACGCCAGGCTGGCTGGCATCGGAGCAATTCACATAGCTGCCGGCCGAGTAGCCATCGTTCTTGTACTTGTTGTTGGTGCCGCTCTTCGGATCCGGATTCTCAATCTGGCTGGCCGGCGGCGTTGCCACGTGACCGAAGCCGTCCGAATACCAGAGCGTTCCGGCATAGCCGAGCACAAGACTGTTGGCGCCGGTGCCGCCGGCAATCGGCTGATGATAATTGTCGCCCACCGCGTACGTATCAACCAGCGATTTGAAGTACGGCATGTCGCCCTGCTGCACGTTAGAGAATTCCATGCTGGTCGAACCCTCGCCGGAAAAGCCGGCGGTGAGTTCAACCCACGGGAACAGGTCCTGCCGGCAACCGCTGGGATTGCCGGTCGTGGCATAGGCCACGCTGCAATCCATCTGCTGCCAGCTCTGGAAGAAGCGGTGCACGGGACTATTGACGTAAGCGTTGTAGAGGCCGGTGAGTGGGAAGGGGCCATCCGGCAGGTGCTTCACGTTGGGGATGCGGGTATCGATGCTGCCTGGCGGAAGGCCGGTGGCGCCCGTGGTGAGGACGCTCAGATCGCCGTTCTCGATGCCGTAGTCGAACGCACCGGCCGCGGCCGTGGTGGCGAAGGGCGGCGGGTTGCTGTCGCTCGGGGCTTCATGCAATCCGCCGGTGGTCGGCGGAGGCAGCCTCTTGTAACCCGATGTGATCGCCGGGCTGTTGGAATAGGTGGTCGTGTCGCTTGCCTTGTGCTGAACGCCAAGGCCGAAAAGCGGTCCGGGGCCGCCGTCTGCATTCACGATACCTTCCGAGAGCAGGTTTCTGGTGAAACCCTTGGGCGGTACATAAGTGGCGAAGAGATGGTCGTAGGTGCGGTTCTCGCCCACAATGATAATGACGTGACGAATGGGCGTTCGCGTGAGGGTGTCGGCACGCGAGAGCGCCGTCGATGAAGGTATTAACGGCGCTGCGGCAAGGCCGGTGCCCGCAAGCTGGGTTGCCGAAAGTGTTGCGCAGCAGACAACGGCCGCGCTGCGATAGAGGGATTTCTTGAGCTTCGATGATGTCACGAGGAAACCTCCTGTTGCTGGGGGGAAGTCCGGTGACTTTTCCGTTGGCTTGCGTCGGCCTCGCGTCCGTTCGGTTGCGGTTCCACTATGCTACGGGCAACAATTTGCGTCGTTCTTGCGTCAGGTGTCGGCCGGATTACCCGGCGTCAGATTTTCGTTAGATTATGGTTGTCTGCGCGAATGGATTGAGAAATCTTTCAGGGGGCCGGGCAAAACCCGCATTGTGGCCGTCGTGAGAACATCTGATACTTTTGCGCACCAAATTCCGGTGCGCGGTGGTGGGAACGACGGGGGGAAGGCAGGCGTTGCCGAGATATGAGCGATCGAGGACATAGCGAAACTGTTAGTGAGCCCGTGAGCGAGAAAGCTCAGCGCTATGAAGAACTCGCCAAGATATATTTTCGACAGGCGAATGAAAGTAGTGGGCTGCGGCGGGCTGAACGTCTTGCCATCGCGGCAGGCTGGCAGGGTATGGCGAAGGGCCTCGAACGTGCTCTTTCGCGCCTAACTTGCAGCTAGATATCGTCGAAT
>DASXGS010000031.1:0-5520 GCA_036488975.1 Rhizomicrobium sp.
GCGCCTGCGCCCACCCGGCCGTCGGCGTGAATTGCGCGCCGACGCCGCCGCACATCGGCAGCGCGCACGGGCCATCAATGTTGGGATAGTTGAATACCGCTCCGATATCGCGGCCATCGGAATAGCCGCCTTCGCGCATCAGCGAAGAACCCAACGCATCGGCAACCGAAACGCCAAGTGTCAGCAGAATGGGGCGCGAGCGGTAATAGCCGCAGATCGCATCGTGCTTTTCGGTGAGCTGCGTGCCGATCAGAATTTGTGCAAGATCGTGGCCGCGCGCGGAGAACTGATAGAACATCTTGCGCGCGGGAACGAGTGTCTTCTCTTCCAGCTCATCGAGCGCGCGGCTGACATGCAGCAGATAAGCAACCCGCCTCCAGTCGAAATGCGGGTCGGGACGATTTGCCCTGGAAGAATCGCGTTCAGCGGCAAGCGGCATGCGCGTGGGTTCTGACTGTTGCAGGCGCGGCCAGTTAGCCATGTGCCGCATCGGTTGCAACCGGCCGCCGCCGGGCCGGCCGCCCAAACCTTAAAGCCCTGTCATTCCAATCATTTAACTGCCACGCAACACAGCAACAACGCTGCAAGCCATTTTCGGCCCGGCGGAATAACGCTCGGAGTAACCCGCATGTTTCCCAAGCTCGCTATTCCCCTCCACTGAACGCGGGGCTGGCGCATACCTGGCAGGCCGACCTGTCCGTGTTCAATACAAACACCGATATCGGCCACACCAATCTTGCGGGCGACGCGACGAACCTGCATGTCGCCCTGAACTACCATGTGGTGCCGAACACGGTGGTGGCCTCGCTCACCTACGGTCACGATTTCCTCCAGGACAGCCACAACGTTCTCCCGGCCGGCTCGGGCCTCGACAACACCACGCTGCGCGATCGCAACACCAACATCTACGGCGGGAAACTCTCCTACGCGTTCCCATAGGAACAGCGGACAAAAGTATGGCGCGGCTGCATCGGCCTGCAGCGCGCGCCATACCGCAGTGCCGGTGCGCCTAGTACGCAGGCGCTTCCGGCGCCAGCTCGTGATCTCGTGGCAAGACGGGCCCGTCATCTTCCATCTCGGCCGGTACTGCGCGACGTCGTTCGATCCAGGCGGCACGGCGATTCCGCCAATCTTTGTGCCGCTCATTGCGCGCCCACAGGCGCGGATGCTGGTCGCATTCCGAATAGCTCAGATCGAGCGATATCGGCTGCGCGCTCACGAACTCCTCAAGCGAACGGCGATCGTACGAAAACGCGCTGTCGAAAGCCGCATACGCGTCTGCGCAATAGGCGCGGCCGTGACCGATGCTGCTGAGGGAAGACGCATTCGCCAGCCGTGTCTTGAAGGCATTGTATTCGGCTTCTCCGCCCGTGCGGCGCTGGAAGAACGCCTTGAGGGCTTCATCGGAAGCCTGCAACTCAGGCCGATACGAAAGCACGAACCGATTGTAGAGCGATGTCGCGCGGCAGGAGAGCGCGGCGACCATGAGTTGCTGCTGCACCGCCGCCGCTTTCACGGCCGTCATCTCTTCGTGCCGGATGCAGCCCTCATTCGCGAACGCGTTGCCTGTCGTCGAGATCATGGCGGCCGTTGCGACTCCGGCCCTCGCCCATGCCTTCATTGTTGTTGTCCCTGAACGTGGAATCACTTGCCCAATCAACCCCTCGCCCGCACGCACTCGCCTGCCGGTGGATCGTCGCGCACCAGGCGCGGCTGCACTTCGCCGCGCGCGCCGCTGCAGGCGATCCAGCGCAGGTCGTATTCGTTGGTGCGCAGGTCGGCTTGCGCGAACAAGGCGTCGAAGCCATGGGCGGATACGCTGCCGGCATTAGCGCCGCCGCCGCCGCAGGATTTGGCTGGGTCAGCTGCAGCGCGCACGCACCACGCATACTGCACGTCGAAGCCGCAACTGTTTCGGAATCCGAGGCGCCCGGCCTCGCTGTCTACGCTGAGGCAGGAGGACGGTCCGGTGGCCACCGGCACCGGCGGCAGCTCTGTCGAGCCGCTTCTGGACGCTGTGACCGAGGCCAGCACCACCGATCCGGACGGCCGATCGATCGGGTGGATCTGCGATTCACGCACGGCGATGGACTGCAACGGCGTGGGCATGACTGTCCCGACCGCAGCTGCCGCCTTTTCCGCTGCGATGTGACGATTGCGCGTGCTCTTGCTCGCGGGTCTCGTGCTCGCCTCGGTCCTGGTGGAGGCGTTATCGGACGGCGGCGCGACGCAGGCGGCAGATTTGCGCTTGGACGTCGAAACCCCCAGCCGGCTGGCATAGGCTGCAAGCGCCGCCTCCCGATCCGCGGACGTAAAGCCATGTCCTTGCGGGTACCAGCCAGTGCAGAACGACCCCTGTCCCGGCAGGGTCGTGGTCACCGCCACACCGCCGGCCCCGTTCGGCTGCACCAGCTCGGAATGGCCGTCCGCATAGTCAATGGCGACGCCCGCGTCGGCAACGCGGAAAACACCGGTGACTTTCGCCGCATCGGCGGTATCCGACACCGTGCCCTGCCGGCTGTTCAGGAAAGTGAAATACGTCCTCTGCGACACGCCGCCCGCGCCGGTGGTCTCTCGCACCAATCCACCGGCAGAGAGCGAAATCGCAAGGCCAGTGCCGTCCACCGCCACCAGCTTTGCGCCGGCCAATGGCGCAAGCCACACGGGCGCCGGTGAGGGCGGATTGGCGATTGCCGCGGCGACGCTTTTTGGCGCGGTCGCAACGGCCGTGGCGGCGTTCGTCTCTACGTTCGTGGCAGCCGTCTTGATTGGCGTGGCATCCGCGACGGATCTCGAATCGTCGGTTGCCAATGCCGTCGCAGGCGACTGCAGTTCCCCATCGACAAACTCGGCTTCGGCGGTACTACCATCCTTGTGCGTGAGCATGCCGTGCCCATTCGGCAGATCGTCCTTCCACGGCCCATCGTATTTGCGCCCATCGGCCCAAGTCTGGACTCCATGGCCCTCGGCTTTGCTGTCGCGAAGATCGCCGTCGTAGTGGTCGCCATTGGCCCAAGTGATGCTGCCGTGACCGTTTAGCCGGTTGTTGGTCCACTGGCCTTCGAAACGGTCGCCGTTGGCGTGGGTGAGGACGCCGGGACCGTTAAACCGCCCCGCCGATTCCGTGCCTTCGAAATGACTGCCATCCGCCCAGGTGACGCGCACATTGCCTTCCGCGGCGCCTTTGAGGAACGGCCCTGAAATCGATTCCACGAAGCGGCTGCGGTCGGTGAAAGTGGCCATGCCGGTGCCGCTCGCCATGCCGTCTGCACAATCGCCCGACCACGTGACGACATCTGCCGGGTGGCGATCCATGTAGAAAACGTAGCATTCCGTTTGCGGATCGGTCAGCCAGTGCGGCTCGTGTCCGCTGTTGCCGCCGAACGGGGCGGCCATGCTCGTGCTGCCGCCGGCCATTGCCATGGCTGCGGCAAACGCCAATCGCGTGCCACGCATTTTCGAAACCTCTTGGGGCCGGTCTCCGCACGCCCGGCGGAGTCTCTATGCCCACGCTCGGAGGGTGCGCCGCAAACCGCGACGCTGCAATTCAAGCCAGATGAACGTGGAAACGAATCGTTTCGCGAGTTTTTATGTTTCGCTCAAAAATGGATCGAATTTTAGGCAATCGCGCATGCGACGGCGCGTTCGCGCGCACCGGCGCAGTCGCGTGGCCGATCTCCGCCCGATCAGAAGGAATGCGTGGCGCGCGTCTGCTGAAGGCTCATCAGCATCAGGATGCTCAGCAGCTCTTCCCGGCTGAGCGGCCCATTGGCCGGCGAAACGACTCCGGCCCTTGCCGCGACGGAAGCCGCCTGCGTGTACACGGCGTTGCGCTCCACAGCGCTTTGCGTCACGACGAGGAGCCGATGCGGTGCGACAGCCGCTTTGAAATGCGCGTCTTGGGCCAGCGCTTCCGATTGCATTGCACAAACTGCGCTTATAGCGAGAAGCCAGCTGCGCATGATCGCACCCAATCGTGTTCAACCCTGCGATTGTGACGCGCCGTTCATGAAAGTCGAAACAAGATCGAAGTCGGGGTGAAGCAGGGCATAACCACATATGCACCTGTTTTAGAGAATTCGATTCAGTTCTCGTTGTGGCACCGGAATCACTTCGATAATTTCCGCGCGCCCGGCAGCAATTGCAGGGAACCCCGACCGGGCATTTTCGTTTCCGGGGCCAACGGGCAGGAAGCCAGAACTCAGGAGATGTGAATGAAGGAATTTGGAAAGTTGGCGGCAGCCGCCGCTTTGGGCGTCAGCGCACTGGCCGTAACCGTGACGAGCGCGTCAGCGGCCATCGTCTGCAACCGCGAAGGCGTGTGCTGGCATGCGCACCGGGACTTCGTGGCGCGGCCGGAATTCGGGGTGGTCGTCCACCCGAACAACTGGCGCTGGGGTCCGCGCGAGAAGTTCGTGTTCAAGGAGCATACCGGGCGCGGCTATTGGCGCAACGGCGTGTGGGTCACGTTCTGATCGCACTTGTCCCGATCAGCTGAATGAGAAAAGGGCGGAAGCAGCGATGCTCCCGCCCTTTTCATTTCAGGCCGTCTGTTTGGTGCGCCAGCCCTCGGCGTAGGTTTCGCGTGCGTCGCGGGCAAAGGGCACCGGCGATACCTTCACCCGCACTTCCAGCTGCTTGTGGCGCTCCACCGTTGCCTTCTTCGAACCGCCGCCGGCTTCCGGCTCGCCCCAGATGAGCGTCAGCACCTCGCCTTCCTCGATGTCCGGATCGACCACGCCGAGCGACAATGCCTGGCGCTCGTTCGCCGAGTAGCCTGAGAACATGGACAGGCCCACGACCTTGCCGTTCTTCATCACGGAATCGAAGCTGGCCGAGCCGTAATTGCCAATGGGGATGTCGAAGAACTTGTAGATTTCGCGGCCGGGCTCGAACAGACAGTCATAGGTCTTGGCGATGTCCTCGCCGTTCCAGGCGAACGTCACCTTGCGGCGATGCGGCTTGTCTTCCATGGCTTTGAGCGCATCGGCGCCGATGAAGTCGTGATCGAATTTCACGAAGGGGCCGTACCCGAGTTCGTAGGGATTGGAATAGTAATCCTCGATCTTGTCCGACACGAAGCTGCCGGCGATGGAGCCGGTTGCCTCGTAGCCGCCCGCCGGCAGCCATTCGCGATAGGACTTCATGCGCTCGTCGCTGTAGACCGCCGGTAGCGGCGACGGAATCCACCCGGATTCGAGCGTGTTCGACGCATAGGCCCGCGCGCCGACCAGCGTCAGGCCGAATTCCTTGCCAGCTTCCATGATGATGTCGCGGATTTCGAGATACTGATCGTAGGGCCCCCACACTTCGAGGCCCGGCTCCCCCGCCATGCCGTGGCGCAGCGCGCGCACCTTGCGGCCACCGATATTGATCTCGCCCATGAAGAAGAACTTGATGTCCGGCACCGGCCCGCCGTTCAGCTTGGCGATGACGTCTTTGGCTTTCGGCCCCTGGATCTGGAAGCGGTAATGGTTGCGCGTGACCGGGCGGCCCATCGGCGCGGAAGGCGAGCGGTCG
>DASXGS010000044.1:0-3526 GCA_036488975.1 Rhizomicrobium sp.
ACCAAGGCTCTGGAGCATATGGAGGATCCTATAGCTACGTTGGGTCGACCAAAGCGACGGATAACCACTGCACCACGGGCAACGAAGACAATGGCGCTATTATCTCCGCGAAGCCCTATGACTTTGGTTTCGCGAATGGCGTGATGATGTTTCTGGGTGGCACGCCCCCGGATCAGAAACTTTCACGCAAGAAACACCCGACGCCGCCACCGCTTCCGAACGATTGAACCGGCGCTGGCTTAAGCCGTCGGCACAGCGCAGCGCTCCTCAGCCGGTCGGGACCTGCCCCGGCTTCACGGGCTTAGGCTTCCGCTCCATCTTCGAGTTCACGCCTTCCATCACAAGGACGCGCGTATTGCATGGACGGCGGCGAAGGCGAACTGTCGCCAGAGGGAGCTCCCCCATACAAGGAACATCGTCCCTTGCGCCGCTAACATGAAACAAAGCCCCAGCGCCGTCGCCGGGTGGAGTCGCTTGGCCAGAATCATGTCATAGGCGAGCAGGGGTATGATGAGGCACAGGTCCATCCAAATCATGGACGCCCAGATATAACCGACGCCCAGTTCCGGCAGCCACTCTATGCGCTCGATAGGTGCTACCAGAGCGACGAAAGTGGCGATCACCATAAGGCGCTTATGCCACTCGGGCCGACGACGCTCACGGAAAGCCCAAAACAGAAGGACGGCGAAGGTCAAATAGATGTAGGGGCCTTGCAGCAACTCATCGTATCCTCGCCCGTCCGTTGGCAGTGGATGAGCAACCAGGGCGCGGAGTTCGACGAAAACCATCGATGCCCACACGGCGACGCCGAGCGCAAAGCCATATGGGCCTATCTTTCGGTGCAGTGCGACGCGGCCGGTGGAAGCAAGTATGGCTTGCAGGATGAACGTCGCCAGCCACGCCGCCATCAGTGCTCCATGCACATGGAGGGGCCAGGCAATCGGGAACGTGCCGATTGCCATTCGCACGTATTCAGGAACGAAGGCCACCAGCGCGATGAATACGCTGAACAGCCCGAGCGCTACGAAGAAGTAGCGCATGGCTCGACGCCTGGACCATCGGATCGTCGGAGCAGAGCCCAGTTCAATGCTCGTCATACAAACCGCAGGCGTTGAGTCGGTTACGGGCTGAATATTTTTGCAGTGTGTCTGCGGAATTAGTGGCGCACCCGGAAGGATTCGAACCTCCGACCCCCAGATTCGTAGTCTGGTGCTCTATCCAGCTGAGCTACGGGTGCGCAAGGCGCGGGAACCTATGCATCGGGCCCCCGCTTGGCAAGGTCGCGGGGCCAAGGTGGCACGCGCGCAACCTTCGGTGAGCAATCGGAAATTCGCGCTTTCAGCGCCCTTGTTCCCTTATCCCGGCGTGGTTAAGACTGGCGCATTGCCGCTTCGCGAGGGACGTTGCGGGCGGATCGAGGCGAGGCGCGAACGCGCGCGACATGGGGCGGAAATCCGTCGAAAGCGGAGTCGGCAGATGCGGGCATATTTCCTGGCGATGACTCTTGCCGCCGGCGCGAGCCTCTCCGGCTGCGCCAGCGTTGACGAGTCGCTGTTCGGCACTGCCGCGCCGGCCGCCGAGCCGGCTACCATGCCGGCGCCGGAATCGAACGGCGAAGCTGCTCCTGCTGGAACGGCGCAAGCCGCACCGGCCGCTGGCGCCGAAGCTGGCACGCTGCCTCCGGCCGAAGGTGAAGCGGAATCCGCGCCGGCCCCTGAAGGGGCCCAGCAGCCGATGGCCGGCACGCTGCCCTCCGCCGCACCGCCGCCTTCTGCGGCACCGGGAGCGGCACCCGCAGGCATGAGTGTGGCGGCGGGGGTAGGCGCCGTTGCGATTGCGCCGGGACCCGGAACCGGAACATCCGTGAATCAGACGGTGGCTGGCCTGCGCTCCAGCCTTCAGGACATCAACAACCGCATGGCCGGTGCAGGCCAGCAGCTTGCCAGCATCCGCAGCTCCAGCGGACAGCAGCTCACGGCGTACCACCAGACGGAAGCGCAGATTGCCGCGCATCTGCAGATCGGCACCACACGCGCCAATCCCGAACTGGTGTCGCAATGGAACGGGGCGCAGGCCTCGCTCGATCAGCTCACCTCCAACATCAATGCGCTGAACAGCCTGGTGTCGCAGATCAACGGCGACGCATCGCGTGCCCGCGGGCTGCTTGGCCAGATCCGCGCAACCTTCGATGTGCCCGGCGCGGTCGATGAAGACCATCGCCAGCTGACGGTGCTTGAGGACGAGACCAACCAGGTGATCGTGCTGCTGGATCGGCTGGGGCGCGATGCATCCGCCGATCTGCGGCGCGCGACGGCATCCCTGGCGAGCGAGCGCACGAGCCTCGCGCAGCTTCAAATGGCCATCAAGAATGGCGGCTTCGGCGGCGCGGGGGTGCCGATGCGCGAGGGCCGTGCGGTTGCGGCCGCATCGCCTGCGGTGACCATGGGCTCGGGCGGCGGTACGCCGGTCGTCACTATCCGCTTTGCGCGCGCCAATGTGGACTACCAGAAGAGTCTCTATCAGGCGCTTGGCCAGGCCTTACAGGCACAACCGAATGCATCCTTCGATGTGATCGGCGTATCGCCGACGCGCGCCACGGCCACAGCGGTGCAAACCGCGCAGGCGACGGCACGGCGCCATGCACAAGCCGTCATGCACACCATGACGGAGATGGGCGTGCCCGCGGCGCGGATGAATCTCTCCTCCTCGACCGATCCATCGGTGAGCGCCAGCGAAGTCCGCGTCTTCGTGCGGTAAGGATCACGCTACGCCGTACTTACGGAACCAGGCGAGCAGTTCGGTCCAGCCCTGCTTGGCGTCCTTTTCATTGTAGCTGGGGCGGTAATCGGCGAAGAAGCCGTGGCCGGCATCCATGAAGACTTCCAGCTTGCAGCTGCGCTTGCCGGCTTGCGCGAGTGCCGCGCGCATGGCCTCCACATCCGAAACCGGAATGCCTTTGTCCTGGCCGCCGTAGAACCCGAGTACCGGCGCGTGCAGGTCGCTCACCAGATCAAGCGGATATTTCGGCCTGAGCGGACTGGCCTGCGTAGGCCCGCGCAGCTGGCCGTACCACGCAACGCCCGCTTTCAAATTCGGATTGTACGCGGCGTACAGCCAGACAATTCGACCGCCCCAGCAGAATCCGGTGATACCGAGCCGCCGCGTATCCGCGCCGTCGCCGTTCGCAAACTTCACCGTTGAATCGAGATCGGACATCACCTGCGCGTCAGGCACCTTGGAGACGATCTCTGTGAACAGCTGCTGCAAGGAGTTCATGTCGTATTTGCCGGGATCGCCCTGCCGCGCGTAGAGCGACGGCGCGACGGCGTAGTAGCCCCGATGCGCAAAACGGCGGCAGATATCGCGGATGTGTTCGTGCACGCCGAACACTTCCTGCAACACCAGTACGAGCGGCAGATTGGTTTTGCCGTGCGGCCTGGCGCGGTAGGCGGGAATGCTGCCATCGCTGACCGGCACCTTCACTTCGCCGGCGTCGAGGCCGTTTGCATCGGTGACGATGGTAGCC
>DASXGS010000321.1:0-4111 GCA_036488975.1 Rhizomicrobium sp.
TTGCCGGTCGTACCGGGCGGCTTCGTGGAAACGACGGAGGATGCACAGGCGCTGATCCGGCATATCGGCCTGCCCGCACTCGTAAAGGCGGTTGGCGGCGGCGGCGGGCGCGGCATGAAATTGATCCGCGAGCCTTCGGAAATCGAAGGGACGGTCGCGCTCGCGATGGCAGAAGCCGATGCGGCGTTCGGCGATGCGCGCGTGTACATCGAGCGCTTCGTGGAGCACGGCCGGCACATCGAGGTGCAGCTGCTCGGCGACGGGCGCAATGTCATTCATCTCGGCGACCGTGACTGCTCCATCCAGCGCCGATACCAGAAGCTGGTGGAAGAGGCACCCGCGCCCAATCTCGATCCGCAATTGCAAAACCACTTACGGCAGGCAGCCGTTTCTTACGGAGAGTCGCTTGCTTATCGCGGCCTCGGCACCGTGGAATTCCTCGTGGACGTCACCGACGGCGAATTCTGGTTTCTCGAAATGAATGCGCGCATCCAGGTGGAGCATCCGGTCACTGAGGCCGTCACCGGCCTCGATCTGGTGGCGGAACAAATCGCCGTGGCGGAAGGGCGCCCGATGCGCCTCAGGCAGCACGACATCCGCTTCGAAGGTCACGCCATCGAATTCCGCGTCAACGCGGAAGACCCTGCGCACGATTTTCGTCCCAGTCCCGGAAAAGTCATGTCGGCTGTATTTCCGGCTGGAGAAGGAATGCGCGTGGATACGCATATCGAGGCCGACGCAACAGTCCCACCATTCTACGACTCGATGCTCGCCAAGGTGATCGTCCACGACGACACGCGCGCCGCAACCATCGACGAGGCGGAAAGGGCGTTGGCCAATTGCCACCTCGAAGGAGTCGCCACCAATCTCGCCGTCCACCGTGCCCTGCTTTCAGACCCGCAATTCCGTGCCGGTGGCGTGCCCACCAGCTGGTTTCCGGAATTCCTGCGGCAGCAGGTGGTAAGTCACAATACGAGGCATTTTGCCGCTTATGAGGCGGCGCAATACAGGTAAGATGAATCGATGAGCGAAGCCCTGACCACAGAAGACTTGAAGCCGACCCTTCGGGTTGCTGCAGCAAGCGGCGCAAAGCACAGCACCGATCTGGTGCGAAGCGGGATGGATGGTTTTCTCGGCTACCATCTGCGGCTCGCCTATCTTTCCATCTCACGCCATTTCGCCAAGGCGATGGCGCCGGTGGACCTCACCCAGAAGCAGCTGGGCGTGCTGTGGCTGATCGGCGCCAATGGCGGGGTCTCGCAGATCGCCATCGCGCGCGAACTGGGCATGGACCGCGCCTCGATGATGGCGATCGTGGACCGGCTGCAGGATCGCAGTCTGGTGTTGCGCGAGCGTTCCCGTCACGATGGCCGCAGGCAGGAGCTGTATTTGACTCCGCAGGGCCGCAAACTGCTTGCGAAGGCCAGAAGCATCATCGTCAAGCACGAGCTCTGGATGACGGAGCGCTTCGGCGAAGGCGAAACCGCAGCCCTGATCGAGATGCTCCGCCGCATGCACCGCTAGGTTTCGCGATCTCCGCCCACGCCGTCTGGCATAGCGGCCGACATCTGCCGAACACACGATAGCGAAGCCGTGGATCGCGCGACGTTACAGGGCAGCTGCTGTCCGCCTCGGTACCATCATGGCGTCAGTTCGAACAATGTGCCACGGCCATTGATGCCGGCGCCCTTCGTTACCCCGAACAGACTACCGGATGCATTCCGCAGCAGCATGCCAGCGGGCGGCTCCGCCCCACTCGCGCAGTCCGGAAGGCCGGCCTTGCAGAAGCTCTGCAGGATGGTCAGCTTCGAATTGCGGAGGCGATACAGAGTCCCACAGCCAAGACTGGTGTTATCGCAGTTGGAGCTCGCGTACGCCCCGCCGTATTGCGTGGTGCCGAAGAGGACGTCATTCGGAGCAACTGTTACCCCCGCACCGGGCTGTGCCCCGTCTGTACAACCGGGCGCGCCGCAGAAATTCCACAGAACGACTTCCGAGCGGGTCTTAGGGTTCACTCTGAACAGCGCGCCCTGACCGGTTGCGCCACCGTTCTGCGTCGTGCCGACGAGTCGGCCTTTTGCATCGAAGACCAAAGCGCCTTCCGGATTGAGACCGTCCACACAGGGGGTTTGCGCGCAGAAAGCATAGAGAACAGTTTCCGTCTGCCGCTGAGGATTTATTTCGAAGACCGTGCCCAACCCGCTGGGGCTGTGATTGCCGCCGTTGACTGTCGTGCCGAAAAGATGCCCGCGGGCGTCGATGATGACTCCTCCCATGGGGGCCGATCCGTCTGTGCAGTTGGGCTGCGAGCAGAAATCGTAGATGACCTTCTCTTTCCACTTCGTCTGGCCGGCGACCGGCGATATCCGGAATACGACGCCCGCGCCGCCACCGGCATTGCCGCTCCCGCCAAAGCCGGTGGTTCCATAGAGGGCGGAAGCCCCATCATAGGGTGCTCCGGTCTCGGCACCGGGGTATGTCAATGGGCCTGAGGGATATTGCCCATCGGCGCACGGGTTGCTGGCACCTGGACAGAAACTGTAGCGCACCACTTCTTTCCACTTCGTGCGATCGGCGTTTGGCATGAGCTCGAACAGCACGCCACGATTGTGCGCGCCGCCAAGTTCTGTGGTGCCGTACAGATTGCCACTCGAGTCGACGACCGGCGGGCTTTCCGGCGTGACGCCGTCGGCGCACGCGCTCACCGAGCAGAAGCGATACAAAACGCTGTAGTCGTAACCGGTCCCATTCGGCGTCAACGCATACACCACGCCGGAATCCCCCGAGCCTCCGAACGGGGTGGTGCCATAGAATATCCCATCGGCGCCAGCGACAAGACCGTATTCGGGCGTACTGCCGTCGGCGCAGCTGGCTTTGGCGCAGAAAGGATGCAGGACGTTGAAGGTGGTGCGTGCCGCCGCCCCGTTCGGGCTCGCAAGGGCAAACACCGCCGCGAAACCGGCGACCGCGGTAAAAATCGTGCGGCACCGAACGACCCAATATAAGGGATTACGCATCGCAAGTTCCCCCATGGATGCCCTTTGGGCACTTGTACCGTACCAGAGCGCCGCGGCGGGCGAAAGAAATGTAGCGCAAGAACGGCGGTTGCCATCGGCGTGAGCCGCGCCTAACTTGATCCCAAGACGGGTACTGCTCCGCGCGTCAGGATAGCGATGCCCAGGGGCCTTAATGGTACTCACCGGGAGCTGTCCCTGGCCGGGGCCGTGGTTCCGGACATATGGCGCCCACCTGCACTTGCAGGCCCGTGAGGATCCAATTCCAACGGCGGTGGCGGTCCCGTCCCCTTTATCGATGAACATAGTTTCCGAGAAGAAGGCTTTGCGGGAAACGGCGCGGGAGAAACGGGCCGGGCTGGCGCGCGCCTGCCCGGACTTTGCGCAGCGCATCGCAGCGCAGGCCGATGCGCTGCCGGTTTCGCCTGGCATGATGGTCAGCGGCTACATCGCGATGGGCGATGAAGCCGATCCGGCGCAACTGGTAGCAGTGTTGCAGGCGCGCGGCTGCGAAGCTGCATATCCGCTTGTGCATCGTGGGCAACCGCTCACGTTCCATGTGCCGGTGGAAGGCGAGCACTGGATCGAGAGTTCGTTCGGCGTACTGGAGCCGCGGCCGGACTGGCCACTCGCGCATCCCACAATGCTGCTGGTTCCGCTGCTGGCCTTCGATGCAGAGGGCTATCGGCTGGGCTATGGCGGCGGCTACTATGATCGCACCTTGCACAAGTTCCGGAACGAGCATGCCGTCACGGCAATTGGAGTGGCCTTCGCAGGCCAAGAGGTCGAGTGCGTGCCGCGCGATGCAAACGATCAACCGCTTGACATGGTGGTAACGGAAATCGGCCTGAGGCGTTCTGCAAAGCAATGAGAATCCTTTTCATCGGCGACATTGTCGGGCGGCCAGGGCGGGAGGTCGTCACCACGCAGGTGCCGCTGCTGCGTGAGAGCCTCAAGCTCGATTTCGTCATTGCCAATGGCGAGAATTCGGCCGGCGGGTTCGGGCTCACGCGCGCCATCGCCAATGAGTTTTTCGCCGTTGGTGTCGACGTGATCACTACCGGAAACCATTGGGCCGACCAGAAGGAAATTCTCTC
>DASXGS010000325.1:0-3951 GCA_036488975.1 Rhizomicrobium sp.
AATGGGAGGCGCGTCTTGGAGTAGGGCGACAAGTTCGGACTGAGACGACACTCCCAAGAATTAAGTTCGGCCAAATGGCACAAATATTTATGGCTGCAGGATCGCCGGGGCAGCTCCTGTTCTAAAGAACAAACTCCCGAAAACTCTATTGCATCACAGATGAAAATCTTCAATATAGTTGAATATTTGGCCAATCTACTGCTTTTGTTTTCGCTTGGGGCAGGACATGGGGTCGGGACTGATATGTGGAGTTGGCGGGTGATCCGACAAGCGCTGGTGGGGCTGGTGTGTATCGTGGCGGGTTGCACGGCGTCAGCGCAAGCCGCAGTGGTGATCTCCTCCGACGCTACGCAGAACATCAGGTGCTCGGGAGGCGTGTGTAAGCCAACCAAGCCCCACGCAATCATGAACGTCAAACAGTTAAAACGGATGCTCGAGCATTCGGATGTTCAGATCGTCGCGCATAGCCAGACATTCGACATTGCCATAGCCGCGCCGCTGAGCTGGACAAGCGGCTCCCGCCTTACCGTAGATGGCTATGGGCTGGTCGAAATCGAAGCACCCGTGACCGTGGCAGGCACAGGCGCCGTCAGCTTCATCGACTCACGCACGGCATTTGCCGGTAAGGGCCGGATGACATTTTGGGATACCGGAAGCAGCCTTGTCATCAATGGCACGACTTACATCCTCGTCAGCAGCATCGCCCAGCTTGCAGGTGCCGTAGCCGCAAATGCGAGTGGCACCTACGCTCTCGCGAAGAACTACGATGCCGCCGCCGACGGTGTGTATTCCGCCTCGCCGATCGGAACCACCTTTACCGGTACCTTCGAAGGGCTTGGAAACAGCATTTCGAATCTCTCCATCGCAGCCCCTGGAACAGGAAATATCGGCTTTTTCTCTGCAGCCTACGGCACGGTCTCCGATTTTGGCTTGCCGCGCGTAAGCATTTCGGTGGGAAACGCCAGTAACCACTACGTCGTCGTCGGCGCAATAACGGGAGGGGGAGGTGTCTCCCACTCCTGGGCGACCGGTCGGGTCACTGGCGGCAATCTTGTGAACATCGGCGGACTTGTTGGAAACGGAGGTGCGGGCAATTCCCACTTTACGGGAAGAGTCACAGGCGGCACCGGCGCGACTGTCGGCGGCCTTGTTGGCCTCGGGGCTGCTGGAAACTCCTGGAGCGCAGGAATCGTAAAGGGCGGAGACGACGCCTTCGTCGGAGGACTGGTCGGGCACGGAAGCGCGAGCGGCTCTCATTCTTCAGCAACAGTATCCGCGGGCAACGCGGTTGCGTCGGACACCGTTGTAGGAGGCCTTGTCGGGCTATCCTTCGGCAGTATCAGCGCCTGCTATGCGACTGGCTCCGTCACTGTCGGCAGTGGCTATGTGTACGGCGTATGGGCCGGCGGCCTTGTGGGAGAAATGGACGATGACCTTACAAATTCCTACGCTATCGGCACCGTGAAAGCAGGCGCCCATAGCATCGCAGGAGGACTTGCGGGCACAACGGACAACAACACAGTTGGTAATTTTTCAACTGGTTCCGTGTCGGGCGGACGCGACAGCGAGGTCGGCGGATTTGCGGGGGCGGCCAATGGCGTTCTTACCAACAACTACGCGCGCGGCCGCGCAACGGGAGGACGGGACAGTTCTGTAGGTGGGTTTGCCGGCTTCGCAATAGGAGAAATCGATTACGCCTACTCAACCGGAGCCGTTTCCGGCGGCAAGCACAAGGGCGGATTTGCGGGAAAATCGAACAGTGAATTCACCGATGCCTATTGGGACACCGAGACGGCAGAAATCGATCGCCCGCTCGGTACCGGTGACAGTTCAGGAATCATGGGACTGACGACCGCACAGTTACAGGCTCGGCTGCCAAATGGCTTCGATCCGACGGTGTGGACCCAAAAGAAAAACCTGAATGGCGGCCTTCCCTACATTCGCGGCAACCGCCCGCCGGTGTAATGGAGACGCGACATGGATGAGAACTCCAGATGCAAACGGTTGAGCTGGTCCACACTGTTGTGTGCCGGCTCGTTGCTCGGTGCCTCGCAAGGCGTGCATGCGGCATTGGTAATATCGGCAGACGCCACGCAGAACGTGAACTGCGCCGGCACCGTGTGCAAGGCAACAGATCACGAGGCTGTCTTGAATGTTGGCGATCTCGCCGACATGCTCGCTGTCGGCAATGTCACGGTGTTCTCCGGTCACAAGGCAAAAAACATTCAGATTGCGGCACCGCTCTCGTGGACGCACGCGAGCGGCCTTACGCTTGATGCTTACGGCTCGCTTGCGATTCTGCAGCCCCTTGTTGTCGCCGGAACGGGTGGATCGCTGACGATCAAGACAAACAGCGGTGGAGCGGGTGGCGATTTCTCCGTTGCCAACCCGGGACACGTCGAATTCTGGGATCTGAAAAGCAGTTTCGCCATCAACGGCAATGCCTACCAGCTAGTGAATACGATCCAGCAACTCGCCGCTGCGATCGCGGCGAACCCAGCGGGGTTCTACGCGCTTGCGAAAAGCTACGATGCACTGAGCGATGGCACTTTCGCCGGCTCGCCGGTCGGTACGACGTTGGTGGGCACATTCGAAGACCTTGGAAACGCAATATCCAATCTCCACATTCGTGCGCCACTGCGCTCGGGCAATGTGGGATTGTTCGCGGAAATGGAAAAAGGCGCCATCCGGAATCTCGCGATCTCCGGCGCAACCGTAACCGCGCGGGGCAAGCGCAGTGTTGCGGGCATGCTTGTCGGGGTGAACAACGGCAGCATTGCGGGCGTGCGTGTCAGCGGCACCGTGAAAGCCTTCGATGGGGAAGCAGGAGGGCTTTGCGGCGTAACCTCTGGATCTATCGCGAATTCGAGCGCGGAAGGCGCTGTATCGGGTGGTCAGTATGCGGGCGGCTTATGTGCGTACGTTCAAGGCGGCTCCATCCACAATTCCTCTGCAGCAGTGGACGTCAGTGGAACAACAATGGCCGGCGGTCTGATCGGCGGCTCGTTTCAATTTAACTCAGGTGAGGGCATTTTTGACAGCTCTGCGACCGGTCCGGTTGCGGGCACGAACTTTGTTGGCGGACTGATTGGCTATTGTGCGTCACATCTCGAGCGATCCTTCTCGACCGGCGCCGTTGTCGGCGGTACGGGGGGTGAAGACGCGGATGTCGGCGGCCTCATCGGGTTGGCCGATTCGGCGTATATTCGGGATAGCTATGCCCGGGGCTCGGCGTCTGGCGGATCGGGAGCAAAAATTGGAGGGTTGGTGGGCTCAGCCGGGAATGGATCCATCTGGCTGTCTTATTCTACCGGCAAAGTATCGGGCGCCCCAGGAAGTTCGGTGGGAGGATTTTCCGGAAGGGCTGTGCCGGGCAATGAAGTCGACGATTACTGGGATGTGGACACCAGCGGAACAATCCAGGCGAGCGGTGATTGGGGGGGACTCCCCAACGTCACCGGTCTGACCACGAAGCAATTCAAATCCAATTTGCCGGACGGCTTCGACGGCCGAGACTGGGCTCAGAAGAAAGCGAAAAACGACGGCTATCCCTATCTGCGTCTAAATCCGCCGCCACAGTAGTTATTTCCGCGGGCCGCCCGCGCCGGGGGTGGAGAAATACCGGAAGAAATCGCTGCTCGGTGAGGTGACGAGCGTGGTGTTGTCGCCCGGCAGCGCGTCGCGGTAGGCCTGCATCGAGCGGTAGAAGGCGAAGAAATCCGCATCCTGTCCGAAGGCTTCGGCGAGGATCCGCGTTTTCTCCGCATCGCCCTGGCCGCGCAGAATGGAGCTCACACGCGTCGCCTGCGCGAGCAGCACGGTCTGCTCGCGTTCGGCCCGGGCGCGGATGCGTTGCGATATTTCCGAGCCTTCGGCGCGGTACTCGTTGGCCTCGCGCGCGCGTTCCTGCTTCATACGATTGAAGATGGCCTCGCTGTTCGCGACCGGCAG
>DASXGS010000332.1:0-2191 GCA_036488975.1 Rhizomicrobium sp.
AGAAGGCATGACCGACTACACGGCCGATGCACTGGAGCAGATCGGAGGCGAGTTGACTGGTGTCTCCCGCCGCGTGTTTCGCAACTACGGCACCAAGCACCCGCGCAACGTCGCCCGCTCCAACCGTGCATTGCGCGACACCCTGGTCGATGTCGGCGAGCGCGGCGAGAAACTGTCGCAGATTCGCGAGAGCCTGCTCGGCTTGCAGCGTATCATTCCCTATGCGCTGGAGCATGGAAAAGACTGGATCCCGCAGGAGATCGTCACCCGGTTACGCACGGTAGCGCAGGACCTTCAGTCGCTGAACGATTTTGAAATCCACCTCTCCAACAAGGTGCAGTTCCTGCTGGATGCGGTGCTCGGTTTCATCAACACCGAGCAGAACGACATCTTCAAGGTCCTCACCATCGTGTCGGTGGTGGGCATCCCGCCCACGCTCATCGCCAGCATGTACGGCATGAACTTCCAGTACATGCCCGAACTGCACTGGCACCTCGGCTACGCCTGGGGCCTTGGCCTCATCTTCTTTTCTGCGATCCTGCCGACCTTGTGGTTCAAGTGGCGCGGCTGGTGGTGAGGTCACGGTACGATTAGGCCGATCCGCCCAGCTCCGGATTCTGATCAACCTTCGCAGCGCGATGCGTCCGGCGTGCGTCCATCAGATGACGTGTGCGCAGCCAGGTGGTGGCTGCGCTGGCGAACAGCAGCGCGGTTGAGAAAATGAGCCCGGCATCCGTCCAGCCGATGACGTTCGCAGCCGGATGCCCAAGTGCCGTTGGGTGTCCGTAGCTCTGTGTGCCGTTCAACTCGGGAAATACGAGCTTCAGCCCAAAGCGCACGGCGAACAGCGCCGCGAAGATGATCGTTCCGATCGGCGTGGCGCGCCCCGTGATTTCGCCAGTCTCGGCATCCAGCGTAAACTCGCGATGCCGCGCACTGAGGTATCCAACACCCACGCCGGCCCCGGCGGCAAGGACATCCACCAGCAGCCACAGAAGACTCGGCATGCCCATTTGCCGCAGTGTTAGCGCGGCGGCGAGTGCGATGAGGAGCGGCATTACAAACAGCCGGTTCGGCTTCACCTTGCGCGGCTTGTTGCGGATCAGCCGCAGCACTACCACAGCCACAATCAGCAGCGGGGCAACATAGGGGCCGATATTCGCGTCGACGTTCGCCTGCATCAACAGCGCGGTGCCTTTGATCCGCCGGCGCTCTTAACGGTCCGCTGGCGTAAACGGAAGCGGGCGAATCACCGGACCGCCCGCCGGCAGGGCGGCGATCAGTTCGGTGATCGACCTACCGGAAACCGGATGCCCCCAGTCCGGCGCGATGTCTGCCAGCGGCACCAGGACAAAGGTGCGCTCCTCCATCCGCGGATGCGGCAGAGTGGGAGGGCCCTCCTCCACCCGTCCGTCGTAGTCGAGAATGTCGAGGTCGAGCGTCCGTGGCGCGTTGCGCGCGCTCCGAACCCGGCCGAACGACTCCTCGATCGCATGCAGGCGCGCGAGCAACGCAGTCGGCGCAAGCGTCGTCTCTACCTGTGCCACGGCATTCACGAATGGCGGATCGTTCGGATCCGGCCACGCCACGCTTTCGTACAGGCGCGAAACTTTCACCGGCACAATTCCGTTTGCCTTGAGCGTCGCAAGGGCTGCCACCAGCGTTTCGGCGGGTGGACCCCCAACTGAAGGGAGATTGGAACCGAGCGCGATCAGGATCATGTGAACGAACTTGAAGCCCGTACGCCAAGCCTTTGCCGGCGTTCACGAATACCGTAGACGAAGCCGGCCGTCGGGGAAATTTGCCGAACGAGCCTTTTATGCTCGGTACATAGTAAGGGAGCCATTGCGATGCTGTTCTACCCACAGGAGAAGCTTGCCCTTTTCATCGACGGCGCCAACCTCTACGGCGCGGCCAAGGGGCTGGGTTTCGATATCGACTACAAGAGGCTGCTCGAGCTTTTCGCCCGCAAGGGCCTACTTGTTCGCGCCTTCTATTACACCGCGGTCGCCGAGGACCAGGAGTTCTCGCCGCTACGCCCGCTGGTGGACTGGCTGGACTATAACGGCTTCGCCGTCGTGACGAAGCCGCTCAAGGAGTTCACCGACAGCCAGGGTCGCCGTCGTGTGAAAGGCAACATGGATATCGAGTTGGCGATCGATGTGATGGAACTCTCCGACGCGGTGGACCA
>DASXGS010000050.1:0-3736 GCA_036488975.1 Rhizomicrobium sp.
GGCGCCATGCCGCTCACGCTCGCAATCATGATTCCGACGGAGCCGAGGTTGGCGAAGCCGCACATCGCATAGACCATGATGAGGCGGGCGCGTGGATCGAGCGCGCCCTGCGGCAGCGCCGCCAAATGCAGGTAGGCGATGAACTCGTTCAGCACCGTCTTGTCGCCCATCAGCGAGCCGGCGGTGGGCGCCTCATGCCACGGGATCCCGAGCAGCCAAACAAAGGGCGAGAAGATCCAGCCGAAGATGCGCTCGACCGTGAGCGGCGCTCCCGCGATATCCGGCAAATGCGTCAGCAGGATATCCGCCAGCGCCACCAGCGCCACGATGACCAGCAGCATGGCGACGATGGAAAGCCACAGCTTGAGGCCATCTTCCGTGCCGCGCGCGATGGCATCCATGCTGGAGCGGAATTCGAAGCCGCTCGCTTCATCGTGTGCTGTTTGCGTCTCGCCCGGCAGCATGATGCGCGCGATCACGATGGCGGAAAACAGCGACAGCACGGAGGCGACAAGAATGTGGCCCAGCGCGCCGGGCACCGCATTGCGCAGGATGGTGGCATACAGCACGAACACCGTGCCTGCGACGGTCGAAAGCCCCACCGTGAACAGTGTGAACAGTTCAGAGCGGGTGAGTTTCGCCAGATAAGGCCGGATGAGCAGCGGTGCTTCGATCATGCCGAGGAAAATCGTGGCAGCGGCGCCGAGCCCAACGGCGCCGCCGAGGCCAAGCGTCTTGCGCACTGCCCACGCAAAGCCGCCCACCACGATCGGCAGCACGCGCCAATGCCACAGCAGCGCCGCGAGCGCGGAAATCACGATCACCAGCGGCAGCACCTGGAATGCAAAGCTCGACAGCGCGCCCGCATTGGCGACGGCAAAGGGCGGGTTCGCGCCGCCCACATAGCCGAAAACAAAACCGGTGCCGGCCCGCGTCGCCGCCATCAGCGCATCGACCACGCCGTTCATCGAAAGCAGCGCCGCGCGGGCGAGCGGGATTTTCAGCAGCAGCAGCGCCAGCGCGATTTCCAGCGCAAGCCCGACAGCCACAATCCGCCACGGAAAGGCCGAGCGGCGCTCCGACATCGCCCAGGCTGCGAGCAGGATAGTCCCGATCCCTAGCGCCGATTGCAGTTGCGGCAGCATTGCCCGCCCCGATTCCCGCGAAAGGGAGCGTGGCGTGGTCTGCTTGCGCCCGCCACTGCCGCCCCGGCCCGGATTCTCCGGTTCCTGTGGGCATCTTCAGGCAAAGAGCCGGCGATTTAACGAACGGCAGCCGCGATCACGTCCGGCAACAAAATCATATGGCGAGTGTCATGGCAGCCAGTGCGCCGGCGGGCTCAGGTGCCCCACATCCGTACGCAGGCGAGCGAGATGAGCACGATCGAAACCACCGCGTTTCGCGAACGGTTGTGCGGATTTCGCCACGCGTAGTAAATGGCAAGCGCACCGGCCAGCAGCAGCGCCAGCGTTTCGATCCAGGAATAGAAAGCCGCAATGTCCATCGTGGAAAATCCCACAGCTCCATCGGCGTAAGCTACAGGGGAGATTCTTGATGCCGCGCTGATGCGCGCGCGCAGATTCAATTCAAAAGACGCTCGGATTTGAATCAAACGTCGCGGCGAGCCTCCTCTCTGACCGCCCGTGGCCGACCATGTCGTTCGGAAAACAAGACTCGTTCAGGCGCAGGCGCACGCGCGAGGTCGCACGCTTGCTATTTCATGTAGCGAACGATGGTTGTGCGGTAATCGAGCGTGACCGTACCGCCAAACCGGCTGCGGAACTGCACCTTGGCCGTGTGGCCGCCTGCCGACACACTCGGGCAGATGTAATTCATGGCGCGATCGGCGAGATCGCCCGACGGGCTATCTGAGGCAAACAGGTTGTCCCCGGGCATGCAAACCGTGCTGCCGTCGAGCACAACACGGGTGACGAGGATCTGGCCCGGATTGGTCGCGGCTTCCGCCGAGAAATCCACCTCGGCGCAGCCGGCTGTGCCCTGAGTGAAGGAAATCGCGGTGCCGCTCACATCCCGGAACTGCTTGCTGGAACTCTTCTGCAGATCGGTCGACACCTTGTAATTCGCGGCGTTCGTGACGCATTCGCCCGAGCTGACCGAGGGTTGCGGGGCTTGCGCCTTCTCATGCCACTGCGGGGCGGCCAAGGCGGGCGCCGCAACCGAAAGCAGAAACGCTGCGCCAACAACAGCTTCGATGGGATTGCGCATGTCAGTCTTCCTCTGAATGCGCCCAAAACGCTCGCTCCCGCGCGAAGTTCCGGTAGCTCGCACCCGCCGATGGGGTAACCCCTCCAAGGGTTGTTCAGTTACATGAACGCCTAGGGTGCGGCAGCCCGCGGAAAGACTGACCCGGCGATCCTTAGTCCTGTTTCCAGGCGGCGATGTCGTAGCCATCAGGGTCCTTGAACTCGAAGCGACTACCGCCTGGGAAAGCGTAAATCGGTTTTGCAATCGACGCGCCGGCCTTCTTTGCGCGCGCGAGCGCGGCGGCCAGATCGTCGACATGGAACACCATCAGTGGGCCGCCGGGCCGCGGCGGCGCATCCGAGCGAAAACCACCGCCCAGCCCATTGTCGACGAAGCTCGCGTACTCCGGCCCGTAATCGGTGAATTCCCAGCCGAAGATCGCGGCGTAGAACGCCTTGGTGCGCGCCAGATCGCTGACGCTGAATTCCACATAGTCCATCGGCGGCGGTGTGCTCATCGTCTCCCCTCCCTCTGCTGCGTTTCTTGTAACCTGCAGGGCGACCTCGCGCCCTCGCCTGCCTGCATACCCCCTTCGGCGAAAGTGGACTATCGTCCCGCACTATTTGGCGTTTGGGGCGCGCAGCCATGCAGAAGGAATCCGGACCGGCACCGGCGACGGGCGCACGCGGGCGACTTCGGGCGTTTGCACTTTGAAGACACGTGGCCGAAGCATTCGCGCCGTCTGGCTTGGCCTGCTCCTTATTCCTGGTGCGGCGATCGTCGCGTTCATTGGTTGGCCTTCCGTCGGGCGCAGTGTGACCGTGGCGGCCGACCGCATTGTCACGGTGCCGATCTCCACGCCTTCTCCCACCGACAAGATCGCGTATGACGGCGATTTTCGCATCGGCGGACTTACGCTGACATCAGGAACCCTGAACAACTATCCCTTCAAGCTCGTCGTGTGCACCGATGCGGCCAACATGGTCGTGCTGAAGAGCGGCGGACATTCGTTCATTCTGGGTCCGCGAACAAACCCCGTCGATAGTTCGGGCCGCCCCGACATCGATTTCATTCCCGAGCGGGGCGACGCGGTGTCGTTGACGGCATCGCGCAGCCTTGTCGGTTGGCCGACGCCGTTCGAGGTCACGATCATGACCCAGTCGCCGTTATGGAAACGGTATGTCACTTATCGACTGGTGTGGAAAAAGCGATCCGGCGCCACACTGGTTATGCTCTGGCGATACGAGCAGGACTACTTCAAGGCCCGCGGGTGGATCCGCCCGACAATGATGTGGGACTTCCACACCGGCCTTCTTCGGGTCGATATCGACCAAAACACGCCGAAGGAAGTGATGAACAGAAAAAGCGTTTGATCGTCGAGAATACTCTGAAGCTCTTGACTAAAACTTGTGGTAGTTTGAAGTGTGCTCGGCTTCACCGCAGGAGGAGCAATGTTTCGCTCACACCAAATATTTCGCGCAGGGATGTTTGCTTCAGCTGCTCTTGCTTCGGCGGTCCTAGCCGCGGCGCC
>DASXGS010000385.1:0-1663 GCA_036488975.1 Rhizomicrobium sp.
TCCGCTCGATGGCGTAACCGGCGGCGAGCGCGGCAAGCACCGCGACCATGAATGCGCCGGTGGCGATGAACAGCTGGTTGGGTGGCTTACCGATTTGATACGCGGCGAAGAAAATCAGCAGCGGCCCCAGATCGAACGCGAAGCGCAGCAGCGGTCCGACTTTGCGTTGTGATTGCGCTTGTTCGCTCATGCTGAACCTGTGAGTGCGGACGCGAATTTCACTGCCTCGAAAACCTGAAGATCGTCCGGTTGTTCGCCCACGCATATAAAGTGCACCGGCAAACGGAACTTGTCGGCTATGGCGACGAGTATGCCGCCTTTGGCGGTGCCGTCGAGCTTGGTCATGATCAACCCTGTGAGAGGCACGATGGTGCGGAAAGCTTCCACCTGGCCGATGGCGTTTTGTCCCGTGGTGGCGTCCAGCACGAGCAGCACGGCGTGTGGGGCGTTTGAATCCACCTTCTTGATGACGCGCGCGATCTTTTCCAGCTCCGCCATCAGGTTCGCCTTGTTCTGCAGGCGGCCTGCCGTGTCGATGAGGAGCACATCGGCGTTTGAGCCGCGCGCCTTCTCCAGGGCTTCGAAGGCGAGGCCTGCCGCATCGGCGCCAGGCGCACCCGCTACCACCTCAGCACCCGTGCGCTCGCCCCAGATCCGCAGCTGCTCGATGGCGGCGGCGCGGAACGTATCCCCCGCGGCAAGCACCACCTTCATTCCATCGCGCGCAAAGCGCAGCGCGAGCTTGCCGATAGTGGTGGTCTTGCCGGTGCCGTTCACGCCGGCGACCAGAATGACATAGGGCTTGTTGCTGCGGTCGACGACCAGCGGCTGTTCGGCAGGCTTCAGTACACGGATCATTTCGTCGGCAAGGATACGTCGCAGCTCGCGCTCCGAAATGAGCCAATCGTAACGCTCCTTGCCGATGCTGCCCGCGATGCGGCCCGCTAGCGATGCACCGAGATCGGCGCGGATCAGGGCCTCTTCCAGTTCTTCGATCGTTTCGGCATCGAGCTTCTTGTGCGTGAAAACGGCGGTGAGGCTGTCGCTCAGTCCGCCGCTGGAGCGCGACATACCTTCCTTGAGCCGCTCGAACAGGGTGGGCGGCGGAGGCGCTTCGCCGAAGGTTCTCATGCAGGCGCTGCGATCAGATGCGTGGGCGTAGCAGCGGTTATTCGGGCACGAACAAAAGAGCCGGCAGCCTGCAGACTCCCGAATTTGACCTGCGCGAAGCAGGCCGTGCGGGCGTGCGCCTCTTTTTCCACCAACAGGGTTTGTTCCGTGCCGATGAGGGAACCCAGCCGCGCGGAGAGCGCGGTCGCGCCCTTCGCCCGGAGCTGCGCCGCGCGTTCTTTGATCACTGGCTTTGGCAGCTGCGGCATGCGAGCGGCTGGTGTGCCCTTGCGCGGGCTGAACGGGAAGACGTGCAAGTAGGAGAGACCTGCGTCGTCCACCAGCTGGAGCGTGTTCTCGAACATGGACTCGGTCTCGGTCGGGAAGCCGGCGATGAGATCCGCGCCGAAAGCGACATCGGGGCGCAGGCGCCGAACCGTTTCGCAGAAGGCGACGGTGTCAGCGCGGCCGTGGCGCCGCTTCATGCGCTTGAGAATCATGTCGTCGCCCGATTGCGCGGAAAGGTGGAAGTGCGGTGCGAGACGCTCTTCCT
>DASXGS010000400.1:0-6199 GCA_036488975.1 Rhizomicrobium sp.
CGGCTCGACCTTTTGGCGCGGGCCGTCCGCCCGGATGGCGCCCGCGAAGCGGAGATCGACGGAAGCGCCATCACTGAGCTCGACAGTGCGGGCGCCTGGCTCCTGCTGCGCACCAAGGAATCCCTCGAGCAGGGGGGAGCAAAGGTTCGAAGTTTCGTGCTGCCCCAGCGCTATCTGCCGCTGGTGCAGACAATGGAGGCCGATCGCCTGGCGATGCCGGTGCGTCACGCGCCGCATCCAAAGGGCTTCGTGAACTTCCTCGCCAATGTCGGCCGGGGCACCACACATGCCCTCGCCCAAGGGTACGGAATGCTCGGCTTCCTCGGACGCGTCACCGTGGAGGCGATCGAGGCCATTCTGGCGCCGCGCCGCGAACTCCCCTGGCCGGCCTTTGTGAAGCAAATCTATGAAACGGGCGTCACGGCGCTGCCCATCACGGGACTGCTCGCCTTCCTCATCGGGGTTGTGCTTGCCTACCAGGGCGCCGACCAGCTGCGCCGGTTCGGTGCGGAAATCTTTACAGTCGATCTGCTCGGCGTTGGCTTCCTCCGCGAGTTGGGCGGCCTTGTGACTGCCATCATCGTCGCCGGCCGCTCCGGCTCCGCCTTCACCGCCTACATCGGCACCATGCGGGTGAACGAGGAAGTGGATGCGATGGAGACCATGGGCCTCAACATCGCGGAGCTTCTTGTCATCCCGCGCGTACTGGGGCTCGTCATCGCGCTCCCACTGCTCACCTTCTTTGCTGATATGGTCGGCCTGATCGGCGGCATGGTGATGTGCTATTTCGATCTGCATATCACCGTCCCCGTGTTCATGCGCGAACTGCAGCAGGCGATCACGTATAAGACGCTTCTCGTGGGCCTCATCAAGGCGCCCGTTTTCGCGTTCATCATCGGGCTTGTAGGCTGCTTCGAAGGCTTGCGCGTGGAACGCAACGCGGAGAGCGTGGGGCGGCTCACCACGCGTTCGGTCGTCGAGTCCATTTTCCTCATCATCACATTCGACGCGGGTTTCTCCGTGCTCTTTTCGATCTTGGGCATATGAGCGACGGCGGCCACACCAACGAGGCGGTGATCCAGGTCCGGGGGCTGGTGAACGCCTTTAACGGACACGTAATCCACGATCACCTCGATCTCGACGTGATTCGCGGCGAGGTGCTGGGTGTCGTGGGCGGTTCGGGCACCGGAAAATCGGTGCTGCTGCGCTCCATCATCGGTCTCAATCATCCGGAAGCAGGCAGCATCGAGGTGTTCGGTGTTGAGACCGCCGACATCGACCCTGAGGACCTGAAGGGACTTCAGCTGCGCTGGGGCGTGCTGTTTCAGGGCGGCGCATTGTTCAGCTCGCAAACGGTGGCGGAGAACATTCAAGTGCCGCTGCGGCGCTACACCCACATGAGTCAGGAGCTGATGGATGAGATCGCGGCGATGAAGCTAGCACTGGTTGGACTGCCGCCGGATGCCGCCCAGAAATACCCCTCCGAATTGTCCGGTGGCATGATCAAACGCGCCGGCCTTGCGCGGGCGCTTGCGCTCGATCCGGAGCTCCTGTTTCTCGACGAGCCGACCTCAGGGCTTGACCCTATTTCCGCCAATCAGTTCGACGAACTGGTCCGCAGCCTACAGCAGAGCCTCGGACTCACGGTGTTCATGGTAACCCACGACATCGATTCGCTGCGCGCCATCACCGACCGGATAGCGGTGCTGGTGAATAAGAAGATCAAGGTCGGTACAATCGATTCGCTAGTGCACGATTCCGATCCGTGGATTCACGAGTACTTTTCGGGAGCGCGGGGCCGAGCAGCGCTCGCCGGCGCGGCCTAAGAGGAGAACGCGATGGAGACCAGAGCCAATTATGTGGCCGTGGGCGTGTTCGTCATGGCCCTGCTGCTCGGGCTGGTGGTCGCGCTTCTTTGGCTTACCGGCACCGAATATGCGCAGGAATACAGCTATTACCAGACGTTCTTCTCCGGCTCGGTATCCGGTCTCGGGAAGGGCACGACGGTGCGTTACAACGGCATCGAAGTGGGGCGCGTGGCGCAGCTCAATTTCGACCCCAGCGATCCGAAAAAAGTGCAAGTGGTGATGCAGATCGATCCCAAGCTGCAGATTCACTCGGATTCAATTGCGTCGATTGCGAGCCTGGGACTGACCGGCGGCTCTTATGTGGAAATCGACGGCGGCACCAAGAATGCCCCTATATTGCGTCCCCAATTCTGGGGCGAATATCCAACCATCAAATCGAAACCATCCACGCTGCAGCAGCTGGAGCAGTCCGCGCCGATCCTGGTGGCGAAGCTGAACAAGATCGCCGACCGGCTGAACGACGTGCTCAATGACAAGAACCGCAAGGCGATCGCCGATCTGCTCGGCAACCTCCGTACGACCTCGGCGGTGTTCAGTGCGCGAGCCGGGGATATCGACTCCATGCTGCGCAATCTCAATTCAGCTTCGGGAAAGCTGAACGGCACGCTTGCCGACCTGCACAACACGCTCGGCCACGCCGACGAAGCGCTCGGTTCCGTGAAGGGCGCCATCGGATCGGTGAAGCAGCTGGCTGAGCATGTCGACACCGCGGTTGCATCCGCTCAGCTTGGGCAACTGAGCACCGACATGCGCGGTCTGGTCAAGAACCTCAATCATCTTTCCAACCAGCTTGATCGGGAGCCGACGAGGCTCATCTTCGGCGATCGGCGTGAAGGGTACACACCGAAATGACGAACCACATTTGGGCCGCGCCGACTCGGCGGGGTATTCTACTTGGCAGCGCGGCACTGACGCTTTCCGGCTGCGGCAGTCTCATCGGACCGCCGAGCCCGGCCCCACAGATTTATGTTCTTCATCCCGAGTTCGGCGCGGTTGCCGACGCTCCGGCAGTTGGCTGGCAGCTGGTGGTGGGCACGCCAGTGGCAGCAGACAGCCTCGACAGGGAGCGGATTGCACTCGAGCGCGCGCCCAATGTCATGGATTACTACGCCAACGCGCAGTGGCCGGACCGGCTGGCGCTGGTTGTCCAAACGTTACTGGTGGAAGCATTCGAGAAGAGCGGCAAGATTCGATCGGTAGGCCGCGAGACCGATGGAATCCGGGCTGACTACATTCTCGAAACAGAAATCCGCGATTTCGAAGCCTTCTATGCAGCGGCGGATACACCGCCCAACGTTCGCGTGAGCATCACCGCAAAGCTGCTTGCCGCGCTTAGCCGTGAGCTTGTGGGCACCACACAGAGCGCACATCAGGCGCAGGCCGCAGCGAACGATATGGCGAACATTACGGCCGCGTTCAGTCAGGCCGCCGGCGCCGCTGTTTCGGAAATCGTTACCTGGGCCTTGCGTGCCCCGCCGCCGCGCACCGGGTGACGCCGGCACGCCAAAGAATGCGGGACTGAGCCATGGCGTTTCTCGATCGCGCTGGTGTGCGCATCTTCTACGAGGTTCATGGACAGGGGCCTGCCATCCTGCTGACACATGGTTTTTCTGCGACATCGGCGATGTGGCGGCCGCAGATCTGGGCGCTCTCTCGTGAGCACACGCTGATCCTCTGGGATATGCGCGGCCATGGGCAGAGCGACTATCCGGAAGACGAAAGCGCCTACAGCGAAGAAGCCACGGTTGCCGACGTGGCGGCGATCCTCGACGCGGCAGGCGTGGGCGAGGCCGTGGTCGGCGGGCTGTCGCTCGGTGGATACATGTCGCTGGCATTTCATCTGGCGCACCCGCAACGCGTCAAGGCACTGCTGATCATCGATACCGGACCGGGATACAAGAACGAGGAGGCGGGCGCCGGCTGGAATGCCAATGCGCTTGCAATGGCGGGCAAACTGGAGCGCGACGGCCTTGCGGCGCTTCAGACGGCCAGCGCCGAACGCGCACTCGCCCTGCATCGCAACGCCAAAGGCTTGACGCGTGCCGCACGCGGCATGCTCACACAGCGCGATGCGCGAGTGATTTCCTCATTGCCGGAGGTGAACGTGCCGTCGCTGGTGATCGTCGGCGCGAACGATACGCCATTCCTGAAAGCATCGGACTACATGACCGCGAAAATTCCCGGCGCAAAGCTCGCCGTCATCCCGGACGCCGGCCACGCCGCGAACATCGACCAGCCCGAGGCGTTCAATCGGACGGTGGTTGATTTTCTCCGCGCCCACTCGCTCTAGGCGTTTCCAGGGCTCCGGCTGCGATCTCCATATCTTTGGAACCCGGAGGCCGTCCCGGAAGGACGGGAGATGTTCCGCGAGAACCGGAAAGCGCCATCAAAACCTCATAGGCGAAAATCCTGCTGAAACAATTGGTGGGTCACGTCGTTTCCAGAGTGAACCGTACATGCTGCATAGGAAGAATGTGCGGTTTCTGCGGGTTTCTTGTCTATTGTGGAGCCATCGGTCGTCATGTCGCGCCTTCCTGCCCTCGACCCCGAACACCCAGACCAGGCCGAACTTATCATTCGGCGTCTTTCCCAATACGCGGAACTAGGGCCGGACGAAGTAGAACTACTGCGCAGCCTATCCGAAACGCCGGAACGTCTTGCCGCCGGAACCGAGCTGATTTCAGAGGGTGAGCGCCTGGAGAATCCGCGATTGTTGCTGGCCGGATGGGGCTGTCGTCAGCGTTACCTTTCGGATGGGCGGCGGCAGATTTTCGATTTCATCCTGCCAGGCGACATCTATGGGCTTTGCCTCAGACCGCAGGCCGTGGCGTTGTGCAATGGGGTGACATTGACGCGTGCCACGATTTCCAATGCGAGTGCGCTGGGTGATGCGGTGCTGACGCATCCCGAAAGCTATCCGGGACTCACGAGCGCAGCCCTGATGAGCGCGAGCACCGATGAGGCATATTTGCTTGGACAAATGGTGCGCATCGGGCGACAGACCGCGTATGAGCGGGTAGCGCATCTCATCGTGGAGCTGCACTATCGGCTTAGCGTCGTAGGGCTTGCCAACGAGAACTATATGCCATTGCCACTGACGCAGGAGATCATCGCCGATGCGTTGGGCTTAAGCATCGTGCACCTGAATCGCACACTGCAGCAGCTGCGCCGCGACGGAATCGTGGAAGTGAAGGGGGGAGTGGCGCGCATCCAGGATCGCGGGCGGCTTGCGAACATTGCGGATTTCCATGCGCCGCGCGTTTCTGCCCGCCGGATGGACAACGGCAGCATGCGTATCCACGCCGCCGCTCCATAGCTTTCTATGTCAGCACTGCGATTGGAAACTGCGCGAACAGATCGCGACACTGCAGCTCTGCCCGCGAAGGGGTGAAGCTGCCGTCCAAGAGATGACGCGTTGAGCGCGACGCGAAGCCTCCCGGCAGGAGAAGTGCAGTGTCCTGCCAGAAGTCCGATGAGGGTAAAGGTGTGTTCGCACAAGCGGTGGCGCACCGGAGCGGGACGGCGACGAGCAGCGAGTCTTCGCAACACTTGCGGGTGAAAGCTAGGACGTGAGCGGCACGCGCGCCCCGAACCTCGATGGGTGTGTAATCGCCCTCGGCGAATAGTCGGAGATTTTGTTTGCGCTGGTTTAACAATGCCGCGATGAGCGCCTGCTTCACGCGCCCGTCCAACCAATCTGCCAGCAGCGCGGCGGGTGGGTGGTTCTCCTCTAGTGCCCCCATGCCAGCGCGGTAGCTGACGGCTCGGCGATTATCCGGATCGACGAGAGACAAATCCCAGAACTCGGCACCCTGATAGCAGTCCGGCACACCCGGCACCGTGCAGCGCAACACCGTCTGCACAAGCGCGTTCAGTGCGCCCGCGGGGGCAATGCGGCTGACGAACGTTTGCATGCTTTGGAGAAATTTGGCCGGGCGGCTCGGGTCCAGGACAACGCGCACGAATTCTTCGCTGGCTTTTTCGTAGGTGTCGTCAGGATCGGTCCATGATGTGCGCAGCTTGGCCTCGTGCAGAGATTTCAGCCGCCAGCCGAGGATGCGCTTGCAGAAGATGGAAAGCTGCTCCGCGTCCTCCGCTTGCAGCCCCGGGGGCCAAGCGCCCACCAAGGTCTGATAGAGCTGGTATTCATCGCCTGCATCCAAGCCTTGCGGGCGCAGCGGTGCGTTGAGATCGAACCAATGATCGACATTGCGCTGCCATTCGTCCGGTATCTCGCTCAACACCGCGAGGCGGGCGCGCATGTCTTCGCCGCGCTTGTGGTCATGGGTAGCGGTGGCGAGCAGCGCGTGCGGAAAGGGGCCCGCGCGCCG
>DASXGS010000424.1:0-3341 GCA_036488975.1 Rhizomicrobium sp.
CCCTGCGGGACCGGTCGCTTTCCGCAATGTGAAGCTTTACGACGCCGACGCGCAGAAGTTCCGGGAGAACATGACCGTTGTCGTGGCGAATGGCCGCGTTGCGGTGGTCGGCCCAGCTGCGAAGACCAAAGTGCCGGCGAGCGCGGAAGTCATCGACGGCACGGGCAAGACGCTCGTTCCCGGCCTGTGGGACAACCACCAGCACTACGGCGATGATTCCACCGGACCGCTGCTGCTGGCCAACGGCATCACAAGCGTGCGCGATCCTGGGAATCAGCAGGACGAATTGCTGGCGCGCAAGAAGCGCATCGACGAGGGCCACCTGCTCGGCCAGCGCATCGTGCCCTCACTGCTGATCGATGGGCCGGGGCCGTATACCGCGCAGGTCGCCGAACTCGTGCACAACGAAAAGGAAGCACTCGAGGCAGTGCGCAAGGCCAAGCGTATGGGCTACTTCGCCATCAAGATCTACGGTTCGATGGATCCGGCCTGGGTGAAGCCGATGGCGACGTTGGCACACCAGCTGGGCCTACATGTGCATGGCCACATCCCGCACGGCATGCGCCCTCTCGACGCGGTACGCGACGGTTATGACGAAATCACCCACATGAATTTCGTTATGATGCAAGCGATGCCCGAGGACGTGGTGCAGAAGTCGAACACGGTCGCGCGCATTGCGGGCACCGGTAAATACGCCGCGGATGTCGATCTGCACTCGAAGGAAATGACCGCCTATCTCGACGAGCTGGGACGCCGCCACATCGCGGTCGATCCCACGCTTGTGGTGCTCGAAGCGTCGCTCGTGCCGGATTCCGGTCAGATCCCGCCGGCCGATGCGCCCTATGCCGAGACACTGCCGCCGCAACTGGTGCGCGGCTTGTTGCAGAGCGCGCTTGCGCCCACAGCCGATATGCCGCGCGAGCGCATGCGTGCCAGCTTCGCGAAGGTTCAGGCACTGGTGCCGGAGCTGGAGAAGCGGCACGTCACGATTCTGGCGGGTACCGATGGTTTCGGCTTCGAGGTGATCCATGAGCTGGAATTGTATGTGCAAGCAGGCCTCACGCCGGAGCAGGCGCTGGCCACTGCCACCATCAATCCGGCGCGCGTGTACCATATGGCGGGAATGACGGGCTCACTGGAGAAGGGAAAGCTCGCGGAACTCGCGCTGATCGACGGCGATCCGCAGAAGAACATCGGCGATCTGCGCCAAGTGGAGCTGGTGATGCGCGACGGCAAGCTGATGAAAGCGGCGGACCTGCGCGCGGCGATCGGCATTTCCGGCCCGCCGAAGCGGTAGTGCGCCTCTACGGCTTCAGCAGCAGGTTAGCCCTGAAGGTGACATCGCAATCCGACGTGGAACCGGTAAAGAGCACAAAAAACCAGCCGATGGACCCGGAGAACTTCAAATTCTGTGTTGTCGCGTCGAAAGTGGCCGGTGCGACGGCGATATCGAAAAGTTCCGAAGAGGCACTCGCCGAGAAGACCAACCCAAAGTTTCCGGCGTTGTGAAGGTTGAAATGGGTGGCAGTGCCGTCATATGTCCCGGACCCGGTTAGTCGCCATTCAGCTTGCGCATCTGGAAAGCGCCGCGCTCGTATTCGAACAGCATTTCCGAGCTGCTGCTGTTCCCGCCGACATCGCGCGGCTTGAAGAACACCCGGAACGCCGTTCCCCTGGTTATGCCGACCTCGGCACAGCCGGTTCCAGTCGTCGATCCGATGACGGCCGTCCCCTGCCACACCGCGAACGCCTCTGCCTGAGCGGCCAACCCGCACATGCCCAGGAGCGCAACGCCCACAGAAACGAGAACCCGCGAAAAGCTGCTCATTGGTGCACTCCCCGCTGCGTCAAAGCTTCTTGACGAACACGCCGTCGAACGACACGTTACAGCCCATAATGTTGCCAAATCGGGTGATCACCCCGCGCACCCGCAACGTCTGCGTGTTCGCCGTGAATGCGGCGGGCGATACACTGGCGTTTCCGATGCCCGCGGGCGGCGCATAGCTGGTGAGGATTCCGCTCGGGCTGATCGCAGTCCCCTGATACGAGATGTCCCCGCTGAACGCGCCTGTCACCTCATGTGAAATGACGGTGTTGTTGCCGGCGAACACCAGCCGCGAGATCGTTCCATTGACGCTGCTGTCCGGAATAACCGGCCGGAAAATCGAATTTCCGAAGTCGCCCACGGCCCAACTTGTCCCACAACCCGTGGAGACGGTCTTGATGATGGCTTCTCCGCTCCAGACGGCCTCAGCAAGAGCTGAGCTGCCCATTAGCAAGAGTGCAGAAAGACCCAGCAACAGCGGCTTCATGCAGTTTCCCCCCGGAAGCACATGAAAATTATCACCGCTGCAATTCGCTGCAAACACCGCGCCCATTGCTCTCGCGGATTTATTCTTTCAATTGAGGGCCATGTGCGGCAGTTCCGTGGAAGTGACGGAACTGCGCAAATGCGAGGGGCGTTACCGCCGCAGGAGGCTGGGGTCTAACTCTTCCAGGAGAAAGATTATGCCCCAGGATCAGAGAGGCTGGCGCCGCTCTTCCCGCGACGATTGGGAGGACGAGCGCGACTATGGACGCGGCCGCGACGACTGGCGGGGGGAAGCCCGCTCCTATCGCAGCCGGTCTGAAGACGACCGGTCGGGTTACGGCCACGACAGCCGGCAGGATCGCGACTATCAGGGAACCCTGCGCGCTGGCGACTACGGCCGCTACGAAGAAGAGGAAACCCGTTCGTATCCGGAGCGCTTCCGCAGCGGCGGGCGCGACTATCGCAGCGGTTACAGCGATCGAGATCCCGCTGGCGAGTATGATCGTGGCGGATACAGCGGCGAGTACGCGCGCGGCGGCTATCGCGGCGGTGAATATGGCCGCGGCGATTTCTCCAGCAGCGGCTATGGTGGCGGACGTTCCCGCTCGTCAGGCAGCTCCGGCAGAAGCTACGGCTGCGGCGGCCCGAGCAGCGGGTACGGGAATTATGGGCAGGGCGGCGGGTACGAAGGCAGCGGCGGCTTCGGCACCTATACCCGTGATTACGAACGCAACTACGGCGCGGACTCGGTGAGCAGCGGCCGTGGCGCGCGCGGATATGAAGGTCGCGGTCAGCGCGACTACGAAAACCGTGGTTACGGCAATCGCGAGCGCGACTGGTGGGACCGCGCCACAGACGAGGTGTCGTCGTGGTTCGGCGATGAGGATGCCCGGCGCCGACGGAAGATGGACGAACATCGCGGACGCGGACCGAAGAATTACACCCGTTCCGACGACCGGATCCGCGACGACGTGTCCGACCGCTTGACCGACGATCCCCTGATCGACGCATCGGATATCGAGGTAAGCGT
>DASXGS010000053.1:0-1932 GCA_036488975.1 Rhizomicrobium sp.
GTAGGACGGCACCCACAGCATCGCGACGTACGGAATCAGCAGAAGAAAGTGGATTGCCCGCACGCCCTCGCCCCGCGCCTGATGTTCGATTGTTAGGCGATTGGCTCCCATGCGCCAAGCTGAGCGCGACGGACTCCAACACAGAAGGCGGAACGCCCAATGCCCCACTACTCACGACACAGCGAAGCCGATAAGGCTCGGCATCCCGTCAGCCGGTTTGCACGCCGCCGTATCCGGCCATTTCCCGGGGGCTTTGCGCGTTTAGATTAAATTAATGTTACTATTCCTTAATGGCGCCGCCGCGGCCCGGTGCCGCGCGATAGGTTCGGGAGCACGCACACACATGGCGATCATCATTCGTCAACCGGCGGCCATAGCCGGCCATGAGCTGGACCAACTGGGGCCGGTAAAGGAGCCACTGAGCTTTCCCCCATCGATTCTGATCGGAAAGAAGTTCATCGACGAAATTCCCGGGATCGACAGCATGGGAATTTGGGAGTGTTCGCCGGGCCGCTGGCAAAGGACGATCGTGCAGGAAGAGTTCGCGCACTTCATCAAAGGGAGCGCGCGCTTTATTCCGGAAGACGGCGAGCCACTCGATATTCACGCGGGTGACAGCATCTGGTTTCCGGAGAATACCCTGGGGGTGTGGGAAATCACCGAGGATGTGCGCAAGGTTTATGTGGTCATCGCTCGGCCGACAGCATGGACCCGGTTCAAGTCTGCTCTGAAGACCGTCGTGAAGCGCCTGCTTCGCATGCCTGCGGATTCGGCGCGCATGCCTCACGCCAAGGGAGTATCAGAGGAAAAATCAGCCCTCGACTGGCGCTCCAGCGAGCAACAATTGCAGCGCTCCTAAGGTCACCCTCCGTGCAGATGGTTTAGCCGGCGATACGACAGCGCTTCAGCGATGTGGGCGCGCTGCACCGACGGCACGCCGGCGAGGTCCGCAATGGTGCGGGCGACGCGCAACACGCGATGATAGCCGCGCGCCGTTAGCCGCATGGAATCCGCCGCGTCGGTGAGCAGGCGTTTGCCGGCAGCATCGGGCGTTGCGGCCGAATCCAGCATTTCGCCTTCGGCCTCCGCGTTGGTGCGCACGCCGGAGCCGTTGTAGCGTTCACGCTGAACAGCTCTCGCTTTCGCCACGCGTTCCGCCACAGCGGCGGTCCCTTCGGCCGGCGGCGGCAGTGCGAGGTCCTGCGCCGATACACTGGCCACCTCGACATGAATATCGATGCGATCGAGCAGCGGGCCGGATAGCCGCGCCTGATAATCGCCGCCGCATTTGGGCGCGCGCCCGCACGCCTGCGCCGGCTCTGACAAATATCCGCAGCGGCAGGGATTCATCGCCGCGACCAGTTGGAAGCGCGCCGGATAGCGCACATGGGCGTTGGCGCGCGCCACCACCGCTTCGCCGGTTTCCATCGGCTGCCGCATCGAATCCAACACGCCACGCTGGAACTCCGGCAGCTCGTCGAGAAACAGCACGCCGAGATGCGCGAGCGACACCTCACCCGGCTTCACACGCAAGCCGCCGCCGGTGAGCGCCGCCATCGACGCGGAATGATGTGGATTGCGGAACGGCCGCCGCCGGGAGATGGCACCGTCGCGCAATTCGCCCGCCAGGGACTGCACCATGGAAATTTCCAATGCCTCGCGCGCGTCGAGCGGCGGCAGCAATCCGGGAAGCCGCGCCGCCAGCATCGATTTGCCGGCGCCCGGCGGCCCGATCATCAGCATGTTGTGACCGCCGGCCGCGGCGATTTCCAAAGCGCGCTTCGCCGTTTCCTGTCCCTTCACATCGCGCAGATCGGCGAGCGCGCCTTTATCCTCAGCAACTTTCGCGGATGGCGGGTTCAGCACCTGCACGCCCTTCATGTGATTGACGATGGCAATGAGCGAAGGCGCGGCGATGATCTCCAGCCCGCC
>DASXGS010000083.1:0-6133 GCA_036488975.1 Rhizomicrobium sp.
GGAGAAAATCAAAGCCACGCATTTGACACCGCCCGCCAGCGCACTCTAAGCGCGAGCGCCTATGGCCGAACTCGTCGAACCGCAATTTCCACGCCCGCTGCGCGCCCCTGAAGCGCCGCGCGGCCACGCGCTTCGGTTCGACGAAAATGAGCCGCTCGTCCTCGACTGCGGCCGGACGCTGGCGCCGTTCACCATCGCGTACATGACCTATGGCGAGCTGAACGCCGCGCACTCGAATGCCATTCTCATCTGTCATGCGCTGAGTCTCGACCAGTTCGTCACCGGCATACATCCGGTCACCGGCCGGCCTGGGTGGTGGGAGGCGATGGTTGGGCCGGGCAAGCCGATCGACACGGAGCGCTATTTCGTCGTTTGTCCCAATGTCATCGGCGGCTGCATGGGTTCGACCGGCCCGGCGGAAACGAATCCCGCCGCCAGCAAGCCTTATGCACTTGATTTCCCCGTGGTCACCATCCGCGACATGGTGCGCGCGCAAGCCATGCTGCTCGATGCGCTTGGCATCGAAAAAATACTGAGTGTCACCGGCGGCTCGATGGGCGGCATGCAGGCGCTGCAATGGGTGGCAAGTTATCCGAAGCGCGTGGTCTCCGCGATGCCGATCGCCACATCGGCGCGCCACACGGCACAGAATATCGCCTTTCACGAAGTGGGCCGCCAAGCGATCATGGCTGACGATAATTGGCGGGGGGGCAACTACGCGACCGAGGGTGTGGTGCCGGCGAAGGGCCTCTCAGTCGCCCGGATGGTTGGTCACATCACCTATCTTTCGGAAGCAGCGCTTGCAGGCAAGTTCGGCCGCGCGTTGCAGGAACGCGAAGCGTTCTCATATGGCTTCGGTGCCGATTTCCAGGTCGAAAGCTATCTGCGCTATCAGGGTAGCAGTTTCGTCGAACGCTTCGACGCCAATTCGTATCTCTACATCACGCGCGCAATGGACTATTTCGATCTTGCCGCCGACTACGGCGGCGATCTGACAGCGGCCTTCGCCGGCACGCGTGCGCAGTACTTGAGTCTGTCATTCACCAGCGATTGGCTATTTCCGGCTGCGGAAAACCGGCTGGTTGCCGACGCCGCCGCGCAAGCTGGCGCGCGAGTCGAATTTCGCGAGATTGCGAGCGACAAAGGGCACGACGCCTTCCTGTTGGACGAACCGGAATTGTTCGAGAGCGTGCGGACGTTTCTCGATTCAGTCGCAGCGGAGCGTGGCCTAAGCTGAAGGCGAAGCGGCCGCGCGCTCGCCCGTCCTGCGGGCGCGCGGCTGGTTCGCGTTGAATCAGCCGTTTTGGGAGCTGCCTGAAGGTCCCTGCGCGCTGGAAGCGCCAAGCAACCGGAGAGCCTCCGAATAGTGTTGTCCGCCCACCTTGTAGTAGCCGTGCGAGCAGAATTGCCGACCGGTGCTGCGCTCCTTCATTGCCTGATCGCGATTGGGCGATTGCTGGCTGGCATCGAGCGCCGTGCGCACCTGGGCATCCAGCTGGTTGCAGATTGCGTCGGTGCCCTCGGCAGCAACAGCTGCAGAGGTTCCGGCAAAAAGACCGAGAAATAGGACCGCGCTTGTGACGAGATTGTAACGCATGGATTCCCTCCGCGTTGGAAACCGGCACAACACGCCGGCGCACCTCACCTAGGTGCACATCCACGCGAGAGAAGAGCAGAGCAGCAATGCGCCGCGGTCACGTGTTCGCGAGGCCGATGCATCGCAACGCGAAATTCTCGCTTTTGCGCGCTATCGCTCACCGCGTGCACAATATGCATGGCGCGACTGCCGCAGGAGCAATGCACGCACACGTCGAGATTTATACAAAAGCAAAATTCAGGCGCGCGCTGGCGCAAGCAAGGGTCGCGTTCGCTTTGCCTTCGACGGCGGGACCACGGCGTACATGGACTTGCTGGCCTCAACCATGTGCACGCCGGCTAGGCGAGGCCAAAAGGTGCGCCCTGTGCGCTCCCAGCCAATTCCGGTGCGCACCAGCCGCCGCGAGTTCAGTGGCGGCAGGAGGAGCGCACTATCCCAGCGCTCCGCCACGAACATCGTGTCGCGCAAAAGGCGTTCAAGTTGGCTGCGGCTGAAGGGGCGCCCCTGTGCGAAGGGCGATCGGTCGACCTGGGCCCACAGACTGGTGCGGTTGGGTACCACAATGAGCAGCCGGGCCTCCGGCGCCATGATCCGCCAGATCTGGCGCATGAGGGGCCGGGCCGCCTCTGCGGTTTCGAGCCCATGAATCATGAGCACACGATCAAACATCGCATCGGGGAACGGCAGGGCGTCTTCTTCTGCCACCGCGGAAAGGCTGCGCGGCCCGGGCCAGCAGGCGGGTCCGTGGGTCTCCGGGGTCAGCGCCACGACCCGCTCAGCTTCCGGCGAAAGCGCGCGCAGGTAGGGAACCGCAAACCCGAACCCCAGCACGCGCAGGCCGCGCAGCTGCGGCCACACCGTTTTTAGTTGGCGCTGAATGAGACGGCGGGTGACCTGCCCTAGGGGCGACTCATAGAAGGCGGCCAGGGTCTGCGAGTCGAACAACATGAGCCCTGCGTAATCCTCCGATCGGATGGGTTCAACGCTAGCCTCGGGATTGCTAGGCTTCCCTTAAAGGAGGCCCCATGGCCCTGACCGTCGAACTCGTCCCATGCCTCAGCGACAACTATGCCTATCTGCTATGCGACCCGGCCGATGGGCTGTGCGCCGTCGTGGACCCCTCCGAGCCGGAACCTGTGCGGCGGGCGCTGACGGCCCGCGGCCTCAAGCTCACCCACATCCTCAACACGCACCATCATTTCGACCACACGGGCGGCAATCTTCCCCTCAAGGAGGAATTCGGGGCGGTGATCGTCGGGCCGGCCAAGGACCGCGAGCGAATTCCGGGAATCGATATCGGCGTGGATGAATCGGCGCCGTGGCAATTCGGTTCGCACACCGCCCATATATTGGAAATCCCCGCGCACACACGTGCGCACATCGCCTTCGCATTCGAGGACGATGACATTGTCTTTACCGGCGACACGCTGTTCGCGATGGGATGCGGCCGGCTGTTCGAAGGCACGCCGCAGATGATGTGGACGAGCCTTTCCAAACTCATGCGGCTGCAGGACGACATCCGCGTTTATTGCGGCCACGAATACACACTCAGCAATGGCCGCTTCGCACTGACCGTGGAACCGGGCAACCCCGATCTTCAGGAGCGAATGAAACAGGTGCAGGCGCAGCGCGCGCAATCGCAGCCGACCATTCCCTCCACCATGGGGCTTGAGAAGAAAACCAATCCATTCCTGCGGCCGGACTCCCCGGAAATCCGAAAGACTCTGGGCATGGAAGACGCGGACAACGTCGCCGTGTTCGGTGAGATCCGCCGCCGCAAGGATAATTTCTAAATCAGGCTTGCCATCAGCGCTGCCGCTTCGGCCCAGTCGGCAACGACGCGTTCGGCGCCCGCAGCAAGTAGGCGTTCCGCGGCGACATCGTTCATGTGACCGCCGCCACGAAAGCCCCACACGCGCATGCCGGCCGCTCGCGCGGCAGCGACTCCGTTGACGCTGTCCTCGATGACGACGCACGCTTGCGGCGCCACGCCAAGCGCCTCGGCGGCATGCAGGAAGATGTCGGGCGCAGGCTTGGCGTGCGTGACGTGCTCGGCGCAATAGATGTGGGGCGCAAAGTGGTCCCATAGCTGCAGCTTGCGTAGTTTCAATTCCAACGCCTCGCCAGTGCTGGAGCTGGCGACCGCCTTTTTGTGCGGCAGGCACGACACACAGGAAAGCGCGCCAGGCACTTCTTTCAGCCGCTCGCGCATGGCGGCGAGATACCGCCCATGCATCTGCGGTTCGATGTCGGCGCGGACGGAGCGCCCGAGACGGGTGAGCGCATCCTCATCCAGCGCTTCGAAGAATGCCGGGTAGCTCAAGCCCATGAAGCGTTCGCAGAAATGCGCGTAGTCATAGGTCAGCCCGATCTCGGCCAGCGCCTCGATCTCGATTTCATGGGCGAGAATTTCGGAATCCGCGAGCACGCCGTCGCAGTCGAACAGGATGGCTGAAACGCGCGCGGTCACTGCTTCCGGCATGCGTGGCGCATACCACAAGCGCGCCTGCAATGCAGCGTGCTCTATTTGTCGGCGTCGTCGGATTTCTTGTGTTTGTCCGAACTCGAGGTCACCGCATCGGTGGCGGCACCAACGGCATCGGCGGTCACGTCAACCGCGGCACCGGCGACATGGGCGCCGGCGTCCACCACAGTTGCGCCCGTATCCACCACCGCGCAGCCGCTCAACGCCGCGCCAATAATCGCCAACGCAAACACACGCACCATCGATGAGCCCTCCGGCACCGGCGCGACTCTAGCACCGCTTGCGGTGGAGCATCATAGGCGTGGCGTTAATGGATGGTGCGGTAGACGCCGCCGTCCTCGTCATCGGCGAGCTCTTCGAGCTCGGATGCGACGGCGAGCAGGCCTTCGCGCTCGCTGCCGAACGTTTCTTCCGCCACTTCGCGGTAAAGCAGCGCGAGTTGCCGACATTCCTCAGGTTCCATGACCCAGCGTCCCTCAATCGTCCACGCGAGTTTGTACGCAAGCGGCGTGCCCCGCATTGCGGTGGATCAACTGACGATGGTTAACGGCAAAAAAATTCGCTAGGCGGTGAATTCCAAGGCCACCGCGGCGAAATGGAGGATCGCGGCGACGAGCACGAAGGCATGCCAGATGGCCTTGTGGTAGGGGATGCGCTCGATGAGATAAAACGCCACCCCGGCCATGTAGACTAGGCCACCCGCCATCAGCAGCCAGAAATCCGGCACTGCCACCGAGGCTGCCAGCGGCTTGATCACCGTTACGATCATCCAGCCCATGCCGATGTAGAGGCCGATGCTGGCGAGTTCGAAGCGTCGCGGGAAGAGCACCTTCATCGCGATACCGAAGCTCGCGCACCCCCAGATGGCCGCGAGAATGAGTGTACCGTCGGGCGGGGCCAGCCGGTTGGCCGCAAACGGCGTGTAGGTCGCCGCGATCATGATGAAGATGGCCGAATGGTCGAGCCTGCGCAGGATCTGTTTCGAGGGGCGGTGCGGCGGCCACAGATTGTAGGCCGCGGAGGCCAGAATCATCGCGAGCAGGCCGGCGCAGTACACCGAGACACTCAGCACCACCGGAAGGCCGGTGACGTGCCACAGCAGCCACAGGGTCGCGTTGACCGCGAACAAGATGCCGGCGACGTGGATGGTGAGATCCACCAGATGCTCATTGCGGGAATAGAGCCGCTGGACCGCGGTAGAAGCCTTGGAACACGTCACGGCACTGTCCCCTTTGCAACGCCACTTAACAGAACCAGAGAGGTTCCTTTCAAGATGCCCCTAGGGCCTAGTTCTTGTCTGCCGCAGCCGACGCGGCGGATTACAGGGCGGGATCGCGATCTCCAGGTCTCCCTCTTGCTGCGCCGCACTTGAACAAAACAACCACACGTTCTGGCAAGCCCGGAACCCGGCCTGTGGTCGCAACCGTTATCTGCTCGCCTTTTGGAGGAGCCCCTATGCGATTTTTGCGCCTGCTGCCACTTTGTTCCGCAATTGTGCTTTTCCCTTGGATCGCATCCACGGCGCAAGCCGGGGCCAAGTGCCCGGTCAATCAGGATCAATTGGTGAAGGCGCTGAAATCCAGTGTGAGGGCAAGCGGCGGCCCGAGCAATGGCGGGTTGGACAACAACATGTGGGCCGCGGTGGTGGCGCGCGACGGCGTGCTCTGCGCGGTCGCCCGGACCGGCAACAATGTCGGCGACCAATGGCCGGCAAGCCGCGGCATCGCCATCGCCAAGGCCACCACAGCCAATGGGCTGAGCCTGCCCAAATTCGCGCTCTCAACGGCGAACCTGTGGGCTGGCTCGCAGCCGGGAGGATATCTGTACGGCTCCATCACGGCCGCGCCCCCCGATCCCACGGCGCTCTATGCCGGGCCATCCGAGAGTTACGGCACGCCACAAGATCCCGCGGTTGGTCACGCCGTTGGCGGCACCATCGTGTTCGCCGGCGGCCTCGCGCTCTACAGCGGCGGCGGCATTCAGGGTGCGCTGGGCGTTTCCGGCGACACTTCGTGCGGCGACCACAACGTGGCGTGGCGCACCCGGCATGC
>DASXGS010000099.1:0-4479 GCA_036488975.1 Rhizomicrobium sp.
CAACCATCTCGTGCCACCAACTTCTGCAATCCCTCTCCCGCCAGCAACACCGTGCGCCACTCATCCAGGAAATTCGCTCCCAGCGCCCGATACATCCCGATCGCGCATGCATTCCAATCGAGCACCGCCCAGCGAACGAAAACACGATTCTCCCGCTCTGCTGCACGGGCAACGCCGGCCAGCAGCGAGGTGCCGATGCCGCGCCGGCGAAATTCAGGACGCACAAACAGATCTTCCAGATACAGTCCCGCGCCGCGCCACGTCGAGTAATAGTGGAAGAACAGCGCAAATCCCACAGGCTCAGACGACCATTCCGCAATCAACACGCGAAACTGCGGATCGGCGCCGAAGCCGTCGCGTGCGATGTCGGTGTCGGTGATGCGTACCTGCTCCAGCGCGCTCTCGTACTCGGCGAGTTCCGTGATGAGCGTTTGGATCAGTACCGCGTCGGCAACAGTGGCCGGACGAATCGTGAGCATGGGAAGTCCCGAACAGATCGGTGAAAATCTCGCTCCGGAACTCACGATTTCGCGCGCATCACATCGGCAACCATCACATCAGCGACCGTCACATCGGCGAAAAACTTCGGCTCCCACGTCTCGCCGCCGCCGTCCGGGTACGACGGCTCAAAGTGGTGCGCATTCGGGATGATGCCCGACCAGAGAACGCGCACCACCAAAGTACCGTCGAGTCCGCTCCACTTGGAGGAGCCCGTCACTGGCCGCTGCAGGCGCGAGAGGTGCAGTTTCAAGGGCCCCAGATAGAAATCAAAGTTGTGTTGGCCTTCGCGCAACGTGGCCGCCTGCGCGGCTTTCGCTGTGCACCCGGCCGTCTGTGAAACTGCAGGAACACTGCACAGCAAAGAAGCGGCCACACATAGCAGAAAAGAATTTCCTAAACGGCAAAGCAGACTCATACTCTCCTCCAAAGGCGCAATCCAAGGATCGCTCGACGCATGGTACTTTCAAAGAGCCACTTATCATGCAATTGACCATACCGCTTGCGAAAGGCAACGGACCGCTCTTCCGCCAGGTCTATGTCGGCCTGCGCCAGGCCATTCTTGCGGGTAGCTTTCACGGCGATGGTCGGCTGCCTTCCACGCGCGACCTTGCCGACCACCTGGGTATCTCGCGATCTGTCGTCTTACAGGCCTACGATCAATTGCTCGCGGAAGGCTTCGTCACCGGGCGCAGCGGCTCCGGCACTTATGTCGCGCAGGGCGTGCCTTCCAGCCGCTCCCTGCCTTCAAAAAAAACCATTCCTCTACGTCTCTCAAGCTTTGGCTCGGCCGCGGCAAGGACCGCCGCAACACTGGACTTTCAGGGCAGACGTCCCCGGGTGCATCGTTACGACTTCGCCTTCGGCCGCAGCGAGAGCGACATTGAAACCTTTCCCTTCGAAACGTGGCGGCGCATCCTGCTGCGGCGTGCGCGCAAAGCCTCCGTCTCGCATCTCGATTACGGTCCCGCTGCCGGCAGCGCCGCGCTGCGGGAAGCCATCTGTGCCCATCTCCGCCGCTCTCGCGCTGTGGTCTGCGATGCCTCGGACGTGATCGTTGTGAACGGCTCGCAGCAGGCGCTCGATCTGATCGTGCGCGTGCTGCTCGAGCGCGGCGATCCTGTAGCCATTGAGAATCCGGCGTATCACGGCACGAAACGGATTCTTCTCGCAGCGGGAGCGCAGCTCGTTCCGGTCGCGGTCGATCGCGACGGGCTCGATCCAGCCAGCCTTCCGGCCAAAGCTCGCATGTGCTTCGTCACCCCGTCGCATCAGTTTCCCACCGGCGCCATCCTTCCGCTCGCGCGTCGCGTGGCGCTCCTCGCATGGGCTCGCCGCAAAAACGCGGTGGTCGTCGAGGACGACTACGATGGCGAATTCCGCTACGAAGGGCAGCCGCTCGAATCTCTGCAGGGCCTGGACACCGACGGACGCATCCTTTATGTGGGCACGTTCTCTCGCACCGTCTTTCCCGCATTGCGTGTGGGCTATTTGATCGTGCCCAAATCGCTGGCCGCGGTCTTCACTGCGGCAAAGTGGCTCAACGACCAGCACTCTCCCACCCTGGAGCAGGAGACGCTTGCGGAGTTCATCGCCAGCGGAGCGTACGAGCGCCATCTGCGCCGCGTTCGCCGCCGCAATGCGGCACGTCGCGGGGCACTGCTCGATGCCATTCAACAGCATCTGGGAGATCGCGTCGAGGTCACCGGCGACGGTGCCGGCGCGCACGTCGTGCTGTGGCCGAAGCGGCGCATCTCCGAAGACGACATCGTCACCCAGGCAGCAGCGCGCGGGGTCGGGGTCTACGGCATATCGTCCTATTTTCTGAAGAAGCCCACCGGCACCGGAATCATGCTGGGCTACGCACGCATGCGCGAAGCGGAGATTCGTGAAGGCATCCGGTGGCTCGGCGAAGTGTTCTAAATATTTCGAGTAGGTATCGGCGTGAGGCGCCCGCGAGCACGTTCCCGAGCCGCGTTCACTCGCCGGGGGTTACGATCTGCGCCGCAAGGTCTGGGGCCACCATGCGAAAGTGCCGCAGGTTCCACGTATAAATCCGCTCTGCCCGCGCCTTGCGGGCGCATGCCAGAATGAGCGCGTCGTAGATCACGGCTCCGCTCAATCCGCGCCGGCTCATCCCATCGATAGCTTCGAAATACTCGCCGCTATCGAGCGCGATCACCTTCGTGTGTTGCTGCATGCTTTCCAGGAACTGCATAGCCGTTCGGGGATGGGCGCGCGACTCTCCAGGCAATCGCGTCAGTGACGCATACACCTCGGCCAGCGAGTGCGCAGCACACGCGGAGTTGTTTCGCCGCAGCCGCGCCAACAATGGCCTACTGGCCTCGTGGTGTGGATGGCGGTCAGAAAAACTTGCTACCCATACTGAAGTGTCGAGAAAGATCACGACTCGTCGCCGGTCGCCTCGCGATGTCGGTGCTCGCGCGCTTCATCGATCAAGTCATTGAAGTAGCTCAGCGGCAACGGGTCATGCTTCCCCTTGCTCTTCAGCAATGGCCAGCCATCCCCGGCCTCGAAGGTCTCTGCAAACACCGCTTCCGGCTCCAGCACCAGCGAGTCGCCCTCGGTTCGTACACGCAGGCGATCTCCAGGCCGCAATCGTAAGGCATCGCGGAACGCCTTCGGCACTACCAGCCGCCCCGCACTGTCGATCTGGGCAGTGGATTTCATAATGCCATTATGGCATGGAAAATGGCATTTCAGCGACGACGGACGACTGGCTCCGACCTAGGTTCCGCTCGACTTCGAAATCCGATTTGGGAAAACAAGGACCGCACTGGCCATCTTTCTGCCAAATCAATACTGCCAATCTGTCACAATGGAAGTAGCAAATGAAATTGGCGGGCCGCTTCGCGCCAGCCGCCCGTCGCCGCTAACTCCTTTGGAAAGACATTTTTAGCGATAAGTCGTTTGTTTGGACATTTTTAGCTCACCGGAGAGCTGCTAAGCACGTGAATAGGTGAGACTTACAGGCCAGCCTCCCGCACCGGAGGGGGGAGGGGGTACCGGCTACGTGGACGCCCGGCGCGCACAGCCGGCCTGATACGCTAATCGTGCCGGGACCCAGATGCCAACTAAAACAACTCCCCCTGCCTTCGAGTCGTGGGGGCGCTATCCCAAGCACCGCGCCGACGTCGTTCCGCTCTATTGGACGAGCGATTTTCCATTGTCCGCTCCTCCGCAGGCGCCCATGCTGCCCGTCGGCATGGGCCGCTCCTACGGCGATTCCTGCCTGCTCGACGGTGGAACGCTGCTGGCTGCACGCGGGCTGGACCGCTTCATCTCCTTCAATCCGGCCGACGGCCTGCTTCGCTGCGAAGCCGGCGTCACCCTGGCCGAGATACTGGACTTCGCCGTTCCCCGGGGCTGGTTCCTGCCCGTCACTCCGGGCACAAAATTTGTCACCGTCGGCGGCGCCATCGCCAATGACATCCACGGCAAGAACCACCACGTCGCCGGCACCTTCGGCTGCCATGTGCCGCGCTTCGAATTAGTCCGTTCCAACGGACAAAAGTACGAATGCACCCCGACGCAAAACCAATCCCTCTACGAAGCGACGATCGGTGGCCTTGGCCTGACCGGCCTCATCACCTGGGCCGAGGCGCAGCTCCGCCCTATCGTCTCGCGCAAGAACAAACAGGACTCGATCAAGTTCACCGGCCTGAACGAATTCTTCGCCCTCTCGCGCGAATCGCAGCATCTCGAGTACACCGTCGCCTGGATTGATTGTGTCGCGACAGGAAAGAACTTTGCACGCGGCATCTTCATGCGCGGCGACCACTCCGAGCAGCCGGAAGAGCTGAAGCCCTCCGGCAAGCCGAAGCTCACCATGCCCGTCGATCTGCCTGCCTTCCTGATGAACAAGGCAACCATCGGCGCGTTCAACACCGCCTATTATGCGAAGCAGTTCGCCAAGCACAAGACAGGACTGATCGACTACGAGCCCTTCTTCTATCCGCT
>DASXGS010000154.1:0-3133 GCA_036488975.1 Rhizomicrobium sp.
GTACACCACCTTCTCTTCGGCTCGGCTGTGCGGCACCAGCGCGCTCTTGATCTGCTTGAGCAGCGACCGGCGCTCGGCCGCGCTGTCGCTGTCCACCAGCCGATCGAGCAGCAGCTGAACCTCGCGATGCTCCTTCTTCAGCTTGGTGAGGATGTCCATGTCGCCTTCGGCATAGGTCGCCGGCGTGAGCGCATTTCCCACCTTGCGGGTTGTGGTTCGGATTGTGCCGGACAGACTCATCGCGTGTGGCCCTCTTGTGTCGCGAAATAGGAACGCGAGGCCCGTATGCGGGTTCCGAAAATTCGTCCAAATGATGCAAAAGCGCTTTGACTTGCGACGCCACGCGCCCTCCACTCGCGCCATGCGCCGCCGCGATCTTCTCCGTTTGTCGCTCGCCGCGCCGGCCGCGGCGCTGCTGGCGAGACATTCCAGCGCGCAATCGGCGAAGGGTGTGTCGTTGCGCCTGACGGTGAAACCCAATCGGCCACTCGCGATGATTCCCCCGGACTTCACGGGCCTCAGCTACGAAAGCGCGACCTTAAGCGATCCCGACTTTTTCGCACCGGATAACACGCAGCTGATCGGGTTCGTGCGGCGGCTCGGAAGTGCGGGCGTTTTACGCGTCGGCGGGAACACCAGCGAGTACAGCGTGTGGATGCCGTCCGGCGTGCCAGCAAACGCGCGCACGCAACCGGCAGGACCGGATACCGGAGCCCATGCGCCGCCGCGCCGCCCGATCATGCCGCTCGCCATCCGCAATTTGCGCGGCTTCCTCGATGTTACCGGCTGGCGACTGATCTACGGCCTTAATCTCGGTACGGAAGTTCCGGAAACGGTGGCCGACGAGGCAGCGTATGTCGCCAAGGAAATGGGGCCGAAGCTGGTGTCATTTCAGCTCGGCAACGAAGCCGATCTCTTCAGCCACAACGGCCTGCGCAAACCGGACTATGACTTCGCCCAGTTCGCGGCGGAGTGGCGGCGCTATCTCGATGCGGTGCGCGCCCGCGTGCCCAACGCGCCGATCGGCGGACCCGACACGGCAGTCAACAGTGACTGGCTGGCGCAATTCGCGAAAGAATTCGGCCGCGATGTGCGGCTGCTCTCACAGCACTATTATGCAGAAGGGCCACCTGCCGATCCTTCGGCGACGATTGAGCGGCTGCTCGACCCTCAGAACGCTCGGTTGGATACGCTGCTCGAGGGCATTCGCCGCGCGCGCGAAGCCGCGCCGAACGTGCCATTCCGGCTAACCGAAACGAATTCGTGCTACGGCGGCGGCAAGCCAGGCGTAAGCGACACTTTCGCCTCGGCGTTGTGGGGCCTGGATTTGATGTACCGCATGGCCGCGGCGGGCGCCGCCGGCATCAATTTTCACGGCGGCGGATATGGTTGGTATTCGCCGATCGTCGGTACGCGGGAAGCAGGCTACGGCGCTCGCCCGCTCTACTACTGCATGCTGATGTTCGCAGAAGCCGGCGCCGGCGAATTGGTTTCGGCCACAATCGACAACCCGACCGCCGCGCCGCTCTTCGATGCCTTTGCAGTGAAAGGCTCCGATGGTGTTCTGAAGGCGATCCTGATCAACAAGCACGTCGATCTGGATGTGTCGCTCACCATCCCGACAACCGGCAGCGCGCGGATGCTGCGGCTCGCCGCGCCGAGTCTGGAGGACACGCACAACACGACATTCGGCGATACGCCGGTCGGCACTGCCGGCGCCTGGTCGCCCAATTCGACCGAGAGTCTCCGTTCGCAGAACGGCCTCGCAACCGTGCTCGTGCCGCACGCCAGCGCCGCGCTGGTGACGTTTCAGTGGGAGCAAAGCTAGCGCTTGGAGAATTGGAAGCTGCGGCGTGCCTTCGGGTGGCCGTATTTCTTGCGCTCGACCACGCGCGGATCGCGTGTGAGGAATCCACCGGGCTTCAGCACCGGGCGCAGGCTGGGCTCATAGGCCACCAACGCACGCGAAATGCCGTGACGCACCGCGCCTGCCTGCCCCGACAATCCGCCACCTGACACGGTCACGATGACATCGAATTGGCCGTCACGATTGGCGGCAATCAGCGGCTGCCGCAAGATCATGCGCAACACCGGGCGCGCGAAATAGACCTTCTCGTCCTTGTCGTTCACCGTCACGCGGCCGAGCCCCGGTTTGATCCACACGCGCGCCACCGCGTCCTTGCGCCGGCCGGTCGCATAGGATCGGCCCTGCTTGTCGCGATTGGCCTTGGGCTGTTCGGACTCGGCAGGTCCCTGGACCTTCGCCTTGATCAGCGTGGATTTGAGGTCGCCGAAGCTCTTGACGTCGGACATGGTCAGGCTGCTTTCGCTTTGCGGTAGTTGGAATTCTTCGGGCTCAGCGCATTCACATCCAGCGCTTCCGGCTTCTGCGCCTCATGGGGATGTTCGGTGCCGGGATAGACGCGCAGATTGGAGAGTTGCTTGCGGCCAAGCGGTCCGCGCGGGAGCATGCGCTCAACCGCCTTCTCCACCACGCGCTCGGGATGCTTGCCGGCCATGATGGCGCCCGCCGTGCGCTCCTTGATGCCGCCGATGTAGCCGGTGTGCCAGTAGTACACCTTGTTCTTCAGCTTGTTGCCGGTGAGCAGCACCTTCGCCGCGTTGACGACAATTACGTTGTCGCCGCAATCCATGTGCGGCGTGTACGTCGGCTTGTGCTTGCCGCGCAGGCGGGTGGCGATCAGGGCTGCGAGCCGGCCGACCACCAGGCCTTCGGCATCGATCAGCAACCATTTCTTTTCGATATCGGACGCCTTGGCCGAATAGGTTGGCATGTCAACTCTCCCGGGCGGGAGAGCCGCCCCAATTCCTCGGTCGCTCCCGCTGTTGCGGACGCTTGGTGAAGGGCTGGCACTTACAGACGCGCCGACAAAACGTCAACCCATATAGGCGCGGTTCGCTGAATCTTGGCTGGAAATTCTACTGCGGTACCATGATACCGCAACACGCGGTCGGCACCCGGGAGGGGGAGACCAGGCGCTCGGCCCGCGCGCGGTCGCGAGACTTACCAGTCCCGCGGCACGTTGTAATAGGTGTAGGACGCTTCGCGGATGTGACCGTCGTCCTTGGTCAGATCGTCGAGGTCGTACACGGGCGCCTTCTTGATAATGTC
>DASXGS010000157.1:0-5427 GCA_036488975.1 Rhizomicrobium sp.
CAGATCGCGCAGGCGATGTTCCCGTTCTGCGGAGAGAGTAGCCCGCTCCTCGCCTGCAAGCCCGAGACGATTCATTCCGGTATCGAGGTGAATGGCACATTCGAGTTGCATTTTCTGGCTGCGCGCCGCCGCGCTCCAAACCTCGATCTGGGGCAGCGAATTCAAAACGGGGATCAAACGACACGCGATGAAAGCAGATGCATCTTCAGCGTACACGCCGTCGAGCACAAAGATGCGCGCGACGGGTTGCAGCGGCCTGAGTGCAATCCCTTCCGACAATCGCGCGACAAAGAACGTGTCACAGCCCGCGTGCGCCAGCGTCTGCGCCACGGACGCCGCGCCCAGGCCATACCCATCGGCCTTCACCACGCCGGCCACGCGCGCAGGCGTGCACAGCTCGACAAATCGGCGATAGTTCGCCGCGACCGCGCCAAGGCGCACCGTCAGGCGTGCGGGTTCGAATCTTGTCCGGTCCATGAACGCGAGATTGGCAGGACGGCGCAGGGCCTCAAAGCCTCTCTTGCGCCGCATCACGCCTGCAGAAATGGCCTCAGTTCGGTTTGCCGGATTTCAGTTCGGAATAGATCAGCTGCTCGCCGCGCAGAATCTCCACGCCGGAGAACTGCATATCCAGCACGGATTTGGCGATCGCCTTGGCCTGCGCGTCGCTCAGGCATTGGGTCATGAAGAAACACGCAGGCGAACCATCGCTTCTCAGAAATTGCAGTTGGTACGTCATGATCGGCCCCTTACCCCTTTGCCGTGTCCAAAACTTATCAACATGGTCGCGGTTACCACAGCGCACCGCAAAACCATCCACAGACAATTCTGCCGTGCGCGAATCTGGGTAGTTGTCCTTTGAGGAAATTCTTGGGCCGGACCGTGGCTGGATCATCCCCGATGCGGAGCCAAATTAACCACATTCGTTAAAATTGCGCGCGCGCCGGAGCCGCATCGTCCCAAACTGGTTCAGAATGGCGGCAACCGGAGGTGAATTGCATGCGTACTGTGGTGACGGGGATCTTCGTTTGCATGGTCATTCTAGGAATGGGCGGAGCCTGCTCGGCGGGCGGCCCCTCGGGGAAGCAGCCCTGTCATTGCGCACAACAGGGTGGTGGCTGTCATTGCCCGCTTCCTCCAGGACCTCATGCCGCCAACAAGCCCGCTGGCCCGCCGTCAGCACATCACGCAGAGCGGGTCGAGCACCGGCACTTTGCGCGCCGCGAGCGCCGGTTGGACCACCGCGAATCCCGCGTCGAGCGGCAGGAAGCCCGCATGGAACGCCGCGAATCCAGGGGCTGGCATGGCGGTCACATGGAGCGTCGTGAGGGTCCCCGGAACCGCTGGGACGCGTGGGTTGATCAGCGCGAAGGTCATGAGGCCGCGATGGAGCGGCGGGAGGCGCGCCATTGGGGCCGGCACGGACATGAAGGGTTCTACCCCGGGTTTGGTGGGCTGCCTTACGCGTATCGCAGCAGCTCGCGGCGCTACGCCCTGCACGAACGCTTCGGCGGCCAGCGGATGCACGGTCGCTACGCGATGGGCTACTCGGAGGGCGGCTATGGCGGACAGATCTCTGGCGGGGCTGGTGGTGCGAGCGCCGGGGAGGATTATGGTCCGCCGCCGGGCGGCCCCGGCTACGGTCGGGAAGACAACTATGCCGATGAAGGCCCCGGACCCGAATACGGCGATCAAGGTGCAGGGCCGGAATATGGCGACGAGGGGCCGGACTATAGCACCGCGGATGATGGATATTCCGGCGGCTATGGCGGCGCTTCGATGTCCATCAATTCCGCCGCCGCGCTGGATTCCTGGCACGGCTACGGCGTCGAGTGCCCGCCGTACTGACCTTTTTGGAACGAGCAGTCTTCTCGGCCGCCGCGCTTGAGCGCGGCGGCCGTTTCGTCTCGTCATCGCGACGTCGCCGGAGGCGGCCGAACAGATCAGTTGCCCGGCGCAGATCCCCATCGAGCCGCGCCATGGTCTTGGTCATCGCCGCGTCGTCTTCCAGCCAGACGGGAATCGCCCGCGCGATGACGCCGCCAAGCGCCAGCGCACGCACTGGCAGCGCGGGTCCGGTATCGGCCTCCGCCAAGGTCAGCAGCCACTCGGCGGCGCCGATTATTTCCGTCCGGGCCGCAACGAGCGTGAATGGATCGCGCCTCAGCCCATCATAGAGCGCGCGCACGGCAGCTTTGTGCGCATTCAGCGCTTCGAACCAGGTCAGCGTCACATCGAGCAGCCGGTCGCGCGCATCCTCGGACTCCGTGTCGCGCTGGTAGCGTTTCGCCACTTCGCCGCCGATCCAATCAAGGATTAGCCCGAGTAACGCCGGCTTGTTCGGTGACACCCCTTGCAGGATGCCAGCCTCCACCCTCGCGGCTCGCGAGACCTGCATCAGCGTGAGATCGGACCAGTTCGATTTGGCCAACAATTTCAGCGCCGCGTCAGCCAGCAGTATTTTTGGATCAGCCATACTCAAGCATTGCGCCACTGCACGGTCGGCTCAAGACCTGGCTGCTATTCACTTGCCTAGTTTCTCCGCCCGCTTTCGAGCTGCGCGGACCGCACGGGCAATCAGGGGCTTCAAGCCATTGCGGGCCATCAGAATCCTTAGCGCCGCTTCCGTGGTGCCGCCCGGACTGGTGACGTCGCCCCGAAGATCGCAAGCCGCTCGCCTATCCAAGTCCAGCAAAGCGCCCGCGCCGGTGATGGTTGCACGCGCGAGTTTCGCTGCCGCCTCGCGCGGCAACCCTTCGCGTTGCGCAGCCTCGGCCAGTGCTTCCACCAGGAGGAACACATAGGCGGGCCCGGAGCCAGAAACCGCCGTGACGGAATCGATCAGCGCCTCGCGCTTCACCCACAGTGTTTCGCCGAGCGGTGCCAGCAGCGATTGCGCGAGCTTGCGGTGCGCGGCCGTGGTGTTGCGAGGTGCGTAGAGTGCGGTGATGCCACGGCCGATGGCGCCAGGCGTGTTCGGCATTGCGCGGACAATGCGCGCGCCCCTGCCCCATGCGCGCGCAAGATTGGGAATGCTCGTTCCCGCTGCGATGGAGATCATCAGCGCCCCCGATCGTGCCACAGGCGCAAGAGACCCCGCATCCGTTTTCAGCACCTGCGGCTTGAGCGCGATCATGCAGACGCGGACGCGACTCGTTACGTCCTCAATTTTTTCGTGAAGTTCGGCGCCGGTTGCCTCCGCCAACTCACGAAGTTCGGCAGACAGTTTGGGCTCAACGACAACGATGGGCTTAAGACCGCTTCGTATCCATCCCTTCAGCAGCGCGCCGCCCATGCGGCCCGCACCCATCAGAAGGATGGAATCGCTCACGCCTGCCCAGCGCACTCCAGGAGCGCCGCGGCCACGGCTTCTTCGGCCGTCTTGCCGCCCCACAGCACGAACTGGAACGCCGGATAGTAATGCTCGCAGGCTTCCACCGCGAGGTGCAGCAACGATTCGCATTGTGCCGGGCTGGCGTTAGCCTCGGGGAATATCATCGCGTGGCGAAATACCAAGCTGCCATCGTCTGGCCAAAGGTCGAAATGGCCCAGCCACAGCTTGGCGTTCACATACATCAGCAGGCTGGCGACTTCACTCCGCCGTTTGCCTTCCACCCGCATGTCGAAGGCTGAAGACAGGTGCAGCGACTGAAGGTCGTCGCGCCAGGTGAAGCAGAAATGGTGGTCGCACCAACGCCCGGTCACCGAAAGGTTTAATTCGTCGCGTCCGCTGCGTTCGAAGGCCCAGCCATTCTCTTCCACGGTATGTTCGAGGATGTCGATGGGATGCGGTGCGGCGATCGTCTCATCGATATGGGCCAAGGACATCCGGAACTCCTTCCGCAGTGGCGCGACGCAAAACGAAGCACCTGTGCTTCTAACTGACACAACATTTTGTAGGCTTACAAGAGTCCCGCTTTCGGACCCTCTGGACGGATTCAGGAACCCACAGCTTTCAGACCGGCCCAATTTTCGGGGTAGGTGCTGCCGTGGTGCCGGAGGCGCTTCGCTCCAGCTCAGCTACGCGTGTCGCCAGCCGCTCATTTTCTTCGCGGGCCCTGGCCGCCATGGCCTTGACCGCTTCGAATTCCTCGCGCGGCACGAAATCCATGTCCGCGACCAGCTTCTCCAGCCGCTGGCGCACGAAGGTGTCAATCTCAGTCTTGACGCTGTTCGCAGCGCCGGTGGCGTCGGTGAAGAATTTTGCCAGCCCGTCGAGGAATGGATTTTCGGTTTGCATGACAGTTATATGGCAACGGCGCGCGGTCGGGGCAAGCATGTGCTATTCCCTCGCCGCCCGCCATTCGCTATTCGCCACTCCATGTTCCTTCCCTACCCAAATATCAGTCCGGTTCTGGTGCAGCTGGGGCCGATCGCCATCCGCTGGTATGCGATCTCCTACATCCTCGGCATCCTGCTCAGCTGGTGGATTATTTCGCGCGCGCTACGCAACGCCTCGCTATGGAAGAATCCTCCGTTCAACGGCAAGCCCCCCGCAACCATGGACGACATCGGCGACTTGGTGGTGTGGGCGACGCTCGGTATCATCATCGGCGGCCGGGTGGGTTGGGACCTGTTTTACGGCACCATCCTCTGCAGCGTCTCGCCGGAAGGAAATTTCTGCGGCGGGCTCCCGGGCGCCTTTCTTGCCAATCCCATCCGGCTGATTGCGGTGTGGGAGGGCGGCATGTCTTTCCACGGCGGCGTGTTGGGCCTTGCCACTGCCATCATTCTGTTCTGCCGCCGGCGAAAGCTGAGCATTCTCTCCGTCGGTGATCTCGTCACCAGCGTGGCACCTATTGGCATCGCGCTTGTGCGGATCGCCAACTTCGTCAACGGAGAATTGTGGGGCCGGCCGACAGATGTACCGTGGGCGATGGTTTTTCCGCGTGACCCGTCGCAGGTACCGCGGCACCCGAGCCAGCTCTACGAATGCTTTCTCGAAGGCATTGTGCTGCTCGCCATCGTGCAGTTCTGCTTTCGGGTGCTGCGCTGGCATGAGCGGCCGGGACTGATCGCTGGAACGTTTTTCCTGTTTTACGGTCTCTTCCGCTTCGGTGTGGAATTCGTTCGTGAGCCGGATGCGCCCTTCCTCGGCTGGCTCACCATGGGGATGGCGCTGTGCTTGCCTCTGATCGCCACCGGTGCCCTCCTCTATGCTATCGCGCTGACACGGCGGCCGGCACGGACACCTGCATGAACGCGCTTGCCGAGCGCCTGGTCCACACGATCGAAGCGCAGGGGCCGATTTCGGCGGCGCAGTTTATGACCCTGGCGCTGCACGACCCGGTGCATGGCTATTACGCGGCGCATGATCCGATTGGCGCGCGGGGCGATTTCATCACCGCGCCGGAAATCAGCCAGATGTTCGGCGAGCTGCTAGGGCTCTGGTGCGTCCAGGCGTGGCGCGATCAGGGCTGCCCGGCG
>DASXGS010000177.1:0-1973 GCA_036488975.1 Rhizomicrobium sp.
CGCGGCCACTCGCGAAGCGGGCCCGTTCGGCCCCCGGAACACGATGGGGCAGCCCATCTGTCCGCCCGACATGTAGCGGGTTTTGGCGGCGGAATTGATCAGCTGGTCCATCGCCTGCATGGCGAAATTCCACGTCATGAACTCGACGATGGGCCGCAAGCCGCCGAAGGCCGCGCCAACGCCGAGTCCCGCGAAGCCATGCTCGGTGATCGGCGTGTCGATCACGCGCTCCGGCCCGAATTCATCGAGCAGGCCCTGTGAGACCTTGTAAGCGCCCTGGTACTGCGCGACTTCCTCGCCCATCAGGAACACGGTGGGATCGCGGCGCATCTCCTCTGCCATCGCGTCACGCAGCGCCTCGCGCACCGTCATGGTGACGAGTTCGGTGCCTTCTGGAACATCGGTTTCGGCAAGAGCGGCTTCAGCCTGCTGCGTATCGTCGGCGGCACGGGTAGCCGGCCCGGCGCGTTTCTCTTCCTCGCGAACCTCGGCCTTGGCCTCGCCTTTGGATTCTTCGAGGGCGCCCTTCGTTTCGGTGGCAGCAACGAGCACGGCTTCTTCGCCCGCATCGCCATCGGCAATCAGTTCTGCGATCGGCTGGTTGACCTTCACACCCTCGGTGCCTTCGGCCACCAGAAGCTTTCCTATGCGGCCTTCATCCACGGCCTCGAATTCCATCGTCGCCTTATCGGTCTCGATTTCCGCGAGAATATCGCCTGACTTCACGTCATCGCCCTCGTGCACCAGCCATTTGGCGAGCTTGCCCTCCTCCATGGTGGGCGACAGCGCCGGCATGAGAATTTGCGTGGTCATGTGTTAGGCGTACACGTCGGTGGTGAGTTCGTCCGGCGCTGGCTCCGAGCTTTCGGTTGCGAACTCAGCCGCGGTGTTGACGATGTGGCGGATCTCCTTGTCGAGCGCCTTCAGTTCGTCGTCGCGCACGACGCCGCGCTGCACCAGCTTTTGGCCGAAATGCTCGATCGGATCGCGTTTCTCGCGCACCTCCTGCACTTCCTCACGCGTGCGGTATTTTGCGGGATCGCTCATCGAGTGTCCGCGATAGCGATACGTCTTCAGTTCCAGGATGATCGGACCCTTGCCGGAGCGCGCATATTCGGTGGCCTTCTGTCCGGCGGCGTACACCGCTTCCACATCCATCCCGTCCACCAACTCACCGGGAATGTCGAACGAGGCGCCGCGTTTGTAGAGCTCCCGCGTGGCGCTAGAGCGCTCGATGCTGGTGCCCATGGCGTACTGATTGTTCTCGATCGCATACACCACCGGCAGCTTCCACAGCTCGGCCATGTTGAAGCTTTCGTAAACCTGGCCCTGGTTGGCGGCGCCATCGCCGAAATAGGTGACGCACACCGCGCGGTTCTTCCTGTACTTGTTGGAAAACGCGAGCCCGGTGCCAATGGGCACCTGCGCCCCCACAATGCCATGGCCGCCGTAGAAGCGCTGCTCGACCGAGAACATGTGCATCGAGCCACCCTTGCCCTTGGAGTAGCCGGTGGCGCGGCCGGTAAGCTCCGCCATCACGCCCTTGGGGTCCATGCCGGTCGCCAGCATGTGGCCGTGATCGCGATAGGCGGTGATGACCTGATCGCCCGGCTTCAGCGCCGCCTGCATACCCACGACCACCGCTTCCTGGCCGATATAGAGGTGGCAGAAGCCACCGATCAGCCCCATGCCGTAGAGCTGGCCCGCTTTCTCCTCGAAGCGGCGGATGAGCAGCATGTCGCGGTAGAATTTGCGGCCCAATGCGGCCGCGGGGTCCTCGCCAAGCTCCTGTTTTCTGGCCGGTTCGGCCATGTTTTAGGCTCCCTGCGGGCTAACCCGTCCCCGCGGGCGGTTTTGGCAAGGGGGCGGTTCTTTGGCAAGCGGCCACCTTACCCGCTGCCCCGGCACGTCGCTCAGTGTCAGTGATCGTTGCGCGGAATGGCGACAGCGCCGTTCTCGTGCGCCAGCAGCTT
>DASXGS010000211.1:0-3136 GCA_036488975.1 Rhizomicrobium sp.
GCGGGCCCACCGGAAGCAACATCTGATCGCGACGGGCGAACACCGCCGGCCCCTCGCGCTGCATCGCCTGCTGCTCCTCATCCCATCGGCCATGATAGATTTCGAGCACCGCGTTGATCTTGTCGTCGAATGACACGTCCATTGAGGTCTCCCGTAATTTTGAATTCGGGACACCTTACCTACTCTTCACTCGGAATCACGCCTCTGGCGGTCGCGCCGGCGGAGACCGGGTCCCCTCCCTCGGCACGCACAAGCGGCGCGAGCCTCGCCGGGATGAAAGCGTGAGGTGAAGGCCGGCCGTTAAACCTTGTCGGCGTAGATCAGGCACCCGGAGCCGATGCGCTGAAGCACCTCGGCCGTGCTCGCTTGCGAGAGCGCGAAGCATCCTTCGCTCCGGCCAAGCACGCCGTGTGCGCGCGCCATATCCGGGCTCACATACCAGGCGGCATGCACAACGATGGCGCGGGAAAGCGCGTTGCTGTTGCTGGCATCGAGGCCGGTGAGGCGGATCGAGCGGCCATGCTTGCCGGCATACAGGCCGTCGGTGCGATAGGCGCCTTCCGATGTCGCGTGCGATTGGGGGACATTCGAGAAACGCTGCAGCCACCCGGTGTGCGCGGGATCGGAACCCCGGCCGTGTGCCACCAGATGCGAGCTGACGCGCCCGTTTGCGATATCCACCACATGAAATCTTGGCGCGCGCGAGGGCTGCGAGAAATCTGCGATCGCGAGCGTGTTGCGATCGGCAATGGCGCCGCGATGCCTATCGAGCGCGTCCAGCGCGCGCTTCAGCAGGTCCGGCGAAAGACCGGAGGGAGCGGCAATTGATCGGAGGGGATGCAACAACGCAGCCGCAGCCACGCCGCCGCCAGCGGCAAAGAAAGAACGCCTCGACACCATCATTTGGCAAGCAACTCCACTACGCCCGCACACGTTCGCGGATGAGGAATTCAGTTTGGCAAAGAGCCCCAGCGTGAGGCGCGAGCACCTTAGCCCGTGTTGGCGGGAATCGCAAGGATGAGAGCGGGATCGTTTACAGCATTAGCTTTTGTTGTGGCGCTCGCCACAACGGCGCCGTTGCATTCATCGGCACAGGCGCAATCGGATGAAAGCACGCCTAATCCCTATGGCCGCGTGTCCGCGCAGCCGCCGGATGAGCGGCTGAGCATGCGCGTCAATCTTCACACGCAATGGGCCTACGTGTACCGCGGCGACAACCAGATCGCGTCGACGCCGATTTCCTCCGGCCGACGGCATTACCGCACGCCGACCGGCACCTTCACGGTGCTGGAAAAACAGAAAACGTACCACTCAAAAAGGTATCACCACGCCCCCATGCCCTACATGCAGCGGCTTACGTCGGACGGCGTGGCGCTGCATGCCGGCAGTGTGCCGCGCCACCCGTCGTCGCATGGCTGCGTGCATCTTCCGACGCATTTTGCCCAGTGGCTGTACAACCAGCCCACCGTGGGGATGAAGGTCGTCATCACCGACGAACCGTCTGCCCCGAAACCTGACCTTTCCGGCAGCATGGTCGCCAGCGCTGACGCCAATAGCGGCGAAACGAACTCCGCGGAATAGCGCTTCGGTGGAAGCGTTCCATTTTCAACTTCCTGGAATGTTTTTGCGGAACAAGTCACTGCGCGCCGCTTTCCTACTAGGCACACGCACAGTGGAGGACATGCATGCGCGCGCTCGTTTGGCACGGCAAGGAAGACATACGATGCGACACCGTCAGCGATCCGGAAATTCAGGATCCGCGCGACGCCATCATCAAGGTGACGAGCTGCGCCATCTGCGGCTCGGACCTGCATCTGTTCCACAACATGATCCCTGCCATGCTGCCCGGCGACATCATGGGCCACGAGACCATGGGCGAAGTGGTGGAGGTCGGCAAAGGCGTGAAAGGAAAGCTGAAGAAGGGCGATCGCATCGTGGTGCCCTTCACCATCTGGTGCGGTGACTGCGAGCAATGCAAGCGTGCCAATTATTCAGCCTGCGAGCGCAGCAACCGCAAAAAACATTTATGCGAAAAGGTGTTCGGCCACACCTTGGGCGGGCTGTTCGGCTATACGCACCTGACCGGCGGCTATCCTGGCGGACAGGCGGAGTTCCTGCGTGTGCCATTCGCCGACACCACTCACATCAAGGTGCCGGAGGGTCTGTCGGATGAGCAGCTGCTGTTCCTGAGCGACATCCTGCCGACCGGCTGGCAGGCGGCGGTCGCCTGCGACATCGAGCCGACGGATACCGTGGCGATCTGGGGCTGCGGACCGGTAGGACAGATGGCGATCCGCAGTGCCGTGCTGCTGGGCGCCAAGCAGGTGATTGCGATCGATTGCCTGCCCGAGCGTTTGAGCATGGCGGAAGCCGGCGGCGCCATTCCAATCAATTTCCTGGAAGAGAGCGTGATCGAACGCCTGAACGAGTTGACCGACAACAAAGGTCCCGAGAAGTGCATCGACGCGACAGGCACCGAATCGCATGTGTCGATTTCGCAGCCAGACACCGTTCTGGACCGCGCGAAGCAAATGATGCTGATGGAAAGCGACCGCCCCCACGTGCTGCGCGAGATGATCTATGTCTGCCGTCCCGCAGGCATTCTCTCGATACCCGGCGTGTATCTCGGACTGGTCGACAAACTGCCGATGGGCCTGTTGATGAACAAGAGTCTTACCGTGCGCACCGGTCAAACGCATGTGAACCGCTGGACCGACGATCTGCTGCGCCGAATCGAAGAGGGGCAAATCGACCCCTCGTTCGTCATCACCCACACCGTCGATCTCGAGGATGGACCGGAGATGTACAAGGTGTTCCGAGACAAGCAGGACAGCTGCATCAAGGTCGTGCTCAAGCCGTAAGCCGGAGAAAGCAATGCCGTACCTCACCGATTTGACAACGAAGATCGCGCGATCCGAGGGCGATCCGAAAATCATCAGCACCGGGCCGAGTTCGCTTTCTCCCTCTGACCGACTGGGAAGAGCGCTGGGCTGGCTCAGCTTCGGACTGGGCCTCGCGGAATTGGTTGCGCCACGGCAGATCACCCGCGCGCTCGGCATGGAAGGCAAGGAGGGCCTGGTACGGGCTTATGGCGCGCGCGAGATTGGCGCGGGCATGTTGTGCCTCTCGATCGACA
>DASXGS010000248.1:0-5039 GCA_036488975.1 Rhizomicrobium sp.
GGCGCGATCTTTTCCTTCAGCCCGGCAAGGTCCGCCAGCTCATCGAGGCATTCGCAATCGATGATCGTGGATTCCATGTCGGCGATGAGCAGCTTCTTGCGCCTACTTTCCGCGGGAACGACGTTGATATCCGCCGCCACCTCAGCTGCTGTTCTGCGTGCCGCTGCCAGCACCTCGTCGGGACGGTCAAGGAACGGAATATCGAAGGCGCGTTCCGATGCCAGCTGCACAAGCTCGCCAGCACTGCCGAATTCCGCCGTGGCGGCCCGCAACGGGCCAGCAAGCGCATGGGCCTCGTCCGAAACCACATTGAGGACATGGGGGAAGGGTTGGGACATTCGCGTCCTTGGCAACCGCGCACGGCGTCGCGCATTGTTCCGCGCGTGAGCATCGATGCGGACGCCGTGCTTATCGCAGGGCCGACTGCCAGCGGCAAGTCGGGCGCCGCGCTTGCGCTCGCGGAAGCCATCGGCGGCGACATCGTCAATGCAGATTCGATGCAGATTTATGCCGAACCGCGCGTTCTGACGGCACGACCTTCCGAAGAAGAGATGCGTCGCGTGCCGCATTTATTGTACGGCCATGTCAGCGTGCTCCAGCCCTATTCGGTGGGCCGCTACCAGAGCGACGCAGCGCACGCCCTGGAACGTGTGCGCGGCTGGGGACGCGCGCCGATCTTTGTCGGCGGCACCGGGATGTATTTCAGCGTGCTCACGGAAGGGATCGCGAATATCCCACCTGTGCCGGCGCGTGTTCGCGAATCCGCGGCGGCCCGGCGCAGCGAGCTTGGCGCAGAAGCCTTCCACGTCGAGCTTGCCGCCCGCGATCTGAAAACCGCGGCGCGGCTGCAGCCATCCGACACGCAGCGTGTGCTGCGCGCTTATGAAGTGTTCGAGGCGACGGGCCGTTCGCTATCGGAATGGCAGACAGAAACGGCCCAACCCGTGCTCGCGGGTCTCAAGCTCGCGCGCTTCGTACTCGCCCCGCCGCGTGAGGAACTCTACGCCCGGATCGACGCGCGCTTCGATCGCATGGTCCAACTTGGCGCCCTAGAAGAAGCCGTTGCCCTTGCCGGGATCGACCCCGGTTTGCCGGCAGCGAAGATCCTGGGCCGCCGCGAACTGCTCGCGGTACACGCCGGCACGATGAGTCTCGATGATGCTAAAGCGGCAGCCAAACAGGCCACCCGCAACTATGCCAAGCGCCAGCTCACCTGGTTCCGCAACCGCATGGCAGACTGGACGTGGGTTGAGATGACAAATGCCATACTGTGGGAGACAAGCAGGTAATAACAAATGCGATGTTTGAACCGAGTTGCGATGGGGTTGTGCGTTTTGCTTGGTGGTCCGGCGGCCGCCGACGAGGCTGCGCACGTCCTGTGTGGTGAGAAGCCCTCAACCCAAGAAATCTTCCGCGCGGAATACTGCGACGGGTTGAGGCAAATGCATGAACCGGCCGTGCCCGCCGATCACCATCCGAACAGCAGGGAAGTATATCGGTTCCTTTGGTTCCGCTCCTTCCATCCCGCCGTCATCATACGGATCGATGTGTTGCCCGATATGAGCGGTACTCTCACGCTGCATTCGCTCCAAACGATCACAGCGCTCAGCAATCGTCGGGTGGAGGTGGCGAACAGGCCAATCGATTCCATCAAGCTTCTAAGCCGTAGGCATATCGCGGGCTTTCGAGAGCTCGTCGCTTCTGCAGAGTTCTGGAAATCGCCTTCGCAGTTTCATCTGGATATGGGCTTCGGCCCGCTTGGCACTCCAATTCCGAAGGATCAGGAAATTGTGGCTTCCGACGGGGCCCAATGGGTGATCGAGGGAGAAAATAAAAACCAATACCATCTGATGGGCGACGAGGGCAGCATTCCGGGTCCCGTTTGGGACATCGGTTTGGCGATGCTCCACTTGGCTCAGAAGACCAACCCCAGCTGGTTGATGGGGCCAGTCTATTGAGCACAACCTACACGGCGGCTGATGCCGATCTGGCGATCATCCGCAGCAAGCGCGTCGCCGTCATTGGGTACGGCAATCAGGGGGAGGCGCATGCGCTGAATTTGCGCGACAACGGTGTTGCCCATGTGGTCATTGGCGCGCGCGGAGACAGCGCCAGCGGCGAGAACGCGAGGTCGGCGGGATTTCCGGTGCTAGCCATCGCAGACGCGGTGCAGGATGCCGATATCGTCGTGCTCGGTGCGCCGGACGAGAAGCTGTCGGAGATCTACGCCCGCGATCTTGCGCCCCGCATGAAGCACGGCGCCGCACTGCTCTTCATCCACGGCTTCGCGTTGCATTTCGGATTCATTCAGCCCCGCGAGGATCTCGACGTCATCATGGTGGCGCCCGCCGGTCCCGGCAGCGCATTGCGCGCCAATTACGTCAGCGGCGATGGCTACATCGGCCTGTTCGCCATCCACCGCGATACAAGTGGCAACGCCAAACCGCTCGCGCTCTCCTACGGCGCCGCCATCGGCGTCGGCGCGGCCATGATCGAAACCACCTTCCGCGAAGAAACCGAAACCGATCTGTTCGGCGAGCAGACGGTACTGTGCGGCGGCTCGGCGGAGCTGGTGCGGGCGGCGTTCGACACGCTGGTGAATGCCGGCTACGCGCCGGAGCTCGCCTATTTCGAATGCCTGCACCAGCTCAAGCTGCTGGTGGACCTGATGCACACCCGCGGCATCGCCGGCATGTATAAGGCCATCTCCAACACCGCCGAATATGGCGCCTACCGCACCGGCCCGCGGGTAATCGATGCGCATGTACGCGAACAGATGATGCGCGTGCTGGCCGATATCCAGTCCGGTCAATTCGCGCGGGACTGGATGTCAGAGAATGCCTCAGGCCAAACCGAATTCGCGCAAATGCGCGAGCGCGCCGCCGCCCACCCGATTGAATCGGTTGGCGCCCGGCTGCGCGCGCTGATGCCGTGGCTCTCGAAGCGAACCTAGACCGCCGGGTCGGGGCCGATCTTCACCAGCATCTTGCCCATGTTCTCGCCCTTAAAGAGACCGAGGAAAGCCTGCGGCGCCTTCTCTATTCCTTCCACCACGGTCTCCTGCCACTTCATCTTGCCGGCTTTGCGCCATTCGCTCATGTCCCGCAGGAAATCCGGGGTCAGGTTCATGTAATCGCTGACGATAAAGCCGCGGATGGTAAGTCGCATCGGCAGCACGTTGATGAAGTTGGACGGTCCCGGTGGCGGCGTCGTGGCATTGTACTGCTCGATCATGCCGCACACCGCGATGCGGCCCTTCATCCGCATATTGGCGAGCGCAGCATCGAGATGCGCGCCCCCCACATTTTCGAAATATACATCGATGCCTTCGGGCAGCGCGTCATGCACCGCCTTGGTCAAATTCCCGCACGTCTTGTAATTGATTGCCCGGTCGACGCCCGCTTCGCGCTTCAGCCATTCGCATTTCTCGTCCGAGCCGGCGGAGCCCGCCACGTAGCAGCCCTTGGCCTTGGCGATTTGGCATACAATGGCGCCCACTGCGCCGCTCGCCGCCGATACGAACACGCGTTCGCCGTCCTTTAGTTCGCCAACCTTCAAGAGCCCGGCATAGGCGGTAAGCCCCGGCATGCCCAAGGCGCCCAGAAATGCCTGGATCGGCGCCATGGCGGGATCGACCTTCTGCAAATCGCCGCCACCTGACACGAACCACTCCTTCCAGCCGGAGAAATTGCTGACGTAGTCGCCCCGCCGGAACTGCGGGTTCTTCGATTCGACCACTTGGCCCACCGCGCCGCCGGACAGCGCCTCGCCCACCTGGAAGGGCGGAACGTAGCTCTCGCGGTCCATCATGCGGCCGCGCATATAGGGGTCCACGCTCATCCAGATGTTGCGCACCAGCACCTGCCCGTCGCCGGGGCTGGGCACGTCGGTTTCGGCAACCTCGAAATTCGCTGCGGTCGGCATCCCCTCGGGGCGGCTCTTCAGGCGGACTTCGCGGCTTTTTTGCGCCACCATGGCAGTCTCCTTAATTTCGTGTTTCCAATCGTCGAAGCCTAGGCGCGCCAAGGTAGGTGTAACAAGACGAAACATTTTATGAGTCGCCCTAGGCCTTTAGGGTATGCCTCATAAGCCTCGGGATTACCGAGCGGATTCCAGTTTTTGAACCATCAGACGAGTTCCCCTCGAGTTTTGCGCGCGGGCGTGGTCGGCCACGGCGCTTTCGGCCGCCATCACGCCACCAAATACGCCCGGCTTCCCAATGTGGAACTGGTCGGCGTCGCCGACCCTTGCCCGAATGCGCGGCGCCACGCCACCGTCACCCACGGCATCCCGGCACTGCACGATTGGCGGGAGCTGCTCGGCGCGGTCGACGTCGTCAGCATCTGCTCGCCGGCGGTGACACATGGCGCCATCGTGCGCGCCTTCCTCAACGCCAACACCGATGTGCTGGTGGAAAAGCCTATCGCCACGGATCTGGACGAAGCGGATTCGCTGATAGCATTAGCGGAAATTAAGAACCGCGTTCTCACCGTTGGGCATCAGGAGCGCTTTGTCTTCGCGCGCACCGGCCTGCTGAACTACCTGGATTCGCCGCTGCAGGTGGATTGCTGGCGCATGGGGCCCTGGACGGGCCGCGGCTCGGACGTATCCGCCGTGCTCGATCTCATGATCCATGACCTCGATCTGGTGCATTGCCTTGTGCCCGGCGGCGTGGCCGAGGTGGAAGCGATCGGCCACGCCGGCATCAGCATGCGGGCCGACGACGTCACCGCCCGCGTGACATTCGACAATGGTGCGGAAGCCCGCCTGCATGCGAGTCGCGTTTCGCCCATCCGCCGCCGCGGCATGCGCGCGATTTATCCCGATGGCGTCATCGAGATCGATTTCATTACCCGGCAGGTGAAGAACACCACAGGCCGCCCCCTGAACGAGTTGCAGCTGGACGATCCGTTGGGCGAGTCCATTGCCTCGTTTGTCAGTGCTGCAAGGCTCGGTGCCTCATCCCTGGTACGCCCCGAAGAAGCCCGCCGGGCGCTCGAAACCGCGCTGCTGATCGAAGAGGCCGCCGCTCCGCTTCC
>DASXGS010000095.1:0-8378 GCA_036488975.1 Rhizomicrobium sp.
CCCGGCCTGCGACTGGTCGATGCGTGGGCCGGCGCTGTACCCATCGTGCAGCTACATGATGATCGCTGGCTTCGGCCCGTCCAACAAGGCCCAGTAAACCTGCACAGAGGAGTAGAATCGGGCGCAACCGGACTGCTCGTCAGATCCTCCGATGAACTCTTGTCGGCGGTGGAGGACGTCATTACCGATCTGTCGGTTCGCCGGGCGATAACGCGCTCTGCGTTTCAATTCGCAAAACACCAGGAATCGTGGACACACATTCTCGGTGAGTTGTTGTGATGAGCATTCGTGTTGCGTGGGTGTCGCCCTTCGGGCCCAGGTCGGACATAGGCGCTTTTTCCCGCTGCCTTCTACCGCACTTCGAAACAGAGGAAACCGGCACGCGTTTCGATTGCGATCTGTTTGTCAACAAGAACGGTCCTACTTACACAACGGAGATATGCTCAACTGAAATTGTACCCGGCGCGGAAATCAGTGGTTTGCTCGGCCGTTATGACACGTGCTTCTTCAATCTGGGCAACAATGTCGAAAACCATGGCGAGATCGTGCGCCTGCTGAGGTCGGTCCCCGGCATCGCAATTCTGCACGATTTCTCTTATCACCATTTCTTTGCGTTCAAATGTTTCGAGGAACTGCAATCCCGAAGTGCTTATGCCCGGCTGTTGCACGAATATCACGGAAGCCACGCCTTCCGAATGGCATCGAGATCGGGGATTCTTCGCCGGGGGCCGGCACTCTACGCACCATGGGATAGTGAGAACGTAACCGCCTACCCGCTGATGGCGCCTCTCGCCGGATTAGCTTCTGCCGTCATTGTACATTCCGCATTCATGGAGGAATGGGTCAGACGCATTTTTGACGGACCTGTGCTGAGGTTGTTTCTGCCGTCCGATCAAAAGCAATCCCTCACGGATGTTGAGTTGGACCGGTGGCGGACAGCCACATTGCACAAAGATCGATGCAACTTCGCCAGCTTTGGCCACGTCTCGCGGCCAAAATGCCTGGAAATGATCATAACGGCCCTCGCTCAATCCGAGGTGCTTCGCAGAAGCGCTCGTCTCACGATTGCAGGGCATCTCGGCGACAAGGGTTATGCGCAGGAACTCCAGTCTTTGATTCGCACCTTTGGCCTCTCGGAGCAGGTGTCGGTGGAGTTTGACGTCTCGACTGAACGGCTGGCGCAGATCAAGCGCGAAAGTGACGCATTCGTGAATCTCCGCTTTCCCAACACAGAAGGCGCATCCGGTTCGCTCACGGAAATGCTAAATGCCGGAAAGCCGGTTATTTGTTTCAGGAGCGGCTGTTACGCGGAGATTCCGGAGGGTGCTGTCGTTCACGTAGAGCGAGCGGGAGGAGTCCCCACTATCATCTCGGCGATGGAGCGGGTGCTTCAGGATCCACAGTACCGGGTCTCGGTAGGAGAGTCCGGAAGATCTCATATAGCGCCTCACAGCAGCCGGGAGTATGTCCGACAATTGAAGGCTTTCGTCGTTTCGCACCAGGAGCTGCTGCACCGGCGCCGGCGGTTTGTCGCGCCAATCTTCGCAGCGCACCCTTGGGACCGTCGCGACGTGGCAGAGACGGACGAGGGCTGGTTCGATCGGCTGAGCAAAGCGCGGCTGAATTTCTCGCTTCTGGAGCGTGACCCTTATGTTCAGTCGCCGGAAATATTCTTCCGCTGGCCTGCAAAGGATTTAATTGCCCTCGCGTCTGAAGTGTTACTTCATGCACCCCGCCACAAGCCCATCAACTCGCTCATAACTGAGCTTCTCGAACGTCTGGGACGGTGGAAGCTTTATCGGTTGATTTCGAAGCTGAGATACATTCAGGCATTAGGCGAACGCTCCTCCGGCGAATTCCAGATTGAGCGGATCAGTGATCCCGACTTTTGGTCGATTGCGGTCAGGCTGGATGCGGAGGCCGCCGTTCGCGTTTGCTGGTTGGCCATCTTGGGGCGTCCGGCCTCTGCTGCGGAGCGCAATTGCTACGCGGCAGCTATTCGCGACGGCGTGGTCCCCGAACAGATAATCTTCCAGATCCTGACCTCATGTGAATATCGAGAGCGGTTCAACGATGGGGTGCTCGCTGGAATTGCTTGCTGGGCGCGCGACCGAAGCGTCGAACAGGCTCGTGCGGAATTCGGTCGCTTGAAACGGGAGCGGGATCTCGGGGGCGTTGCTGACCCCGCAATTGCCGAGGGGGTGTTCCGCTGGCCACGCGGCGCAAGCGTACATTTCAACGCCCAAAGCCCTGCAGTCGATTCTCTGTTTGGCGAGACTGCATATGCGGCTGAGCCGGCCGGTGTTTGGACCAAAGGTTATCTTGCCCAAATGCGATTTCGGACTTCTGAACACGCGCCATACGGGGCAAAGCTGCTCCTCAAATTCAGAGTCACCGGCACCAATATGACTGGCGAGCGCCAGATCACGGCGATGTGCAACGAACAGGAGATCGGGATTTTTCTCGCGACGGACGATGAAATGCATGAATGGGAGATTTCCATTCCGGCGGGGGCGGTCGGCAACGACAATCCCGTCGGGATACAGTTACTCTGCAGTGCCGCATTTTGCCCCGCGGCAGCCGGAGACTCTGAGGACGAACGGCTTCTCGGATTGATGCTGGCGGAAGGGTCGATCACTCCCATTGAGGAGGTCGAATTGGAGCAACCATGGTCGCATCACCCGGGATTGCGAGTGATCGAGGGGGATGAAGCGGCCCTTGGCCGTGTTGGCCGCGCCGAAGGTCACAAAACGGGTTCAGGTTGATCCTCTCGTTCCAGAGGGGATCTGTCGGTTACCGCAGGCCAGCAAGCACGATCCCACTTTCCTTGAGAGCGGTCTTATTCGGATTTTTCCTCCTCTTGCAGATACGAGCAAGAGGCTGGGTGCATAGGCTCACCCTTGGAAAAGTAAATTGCGAGGGCGCTTGGATTTCGAGCAAAAAGCGCCAACATCTGCGGCGGAGGGGATATGGCCGATCTGCCCGTCAAGCGTTCGTCATCCAGGGCTATCGCCGCGTTTCTTAACGTGGCGGCACGCACGCCGACCTTGGCGCAGGTCAAAGGCCGGCTGATCTTCGCGGTCGATGCCACCATGAGTCGGCAGCCAACCTGGGATGCTGCCACCGAAATCCAGAGCGATATGTTCGAGGTGGCCCAAGCGATCGGCGGGCTCGGTGTGCAACTCGTCTATTTCCGCGGCCGCGGCGAATTCGAGGCGAGCGCATGGACCACCACGCCGGCCGCGCTCGCCGCGCGCATGCGCGAGGTTCGAACGCGCAGCGGCTTCACGCAATTGCGCCGGGTGCTGGCCCATGCGGTCGAAGAATCGCGACGCACCAAGGTCGGTGCGCTGGTCTATGTGGGCGATTGCCTCGAAGAAAACCCGGACGTGGTGGCGAGGGAAGCCGGTGCGCTGGCGCTACTGGGTGTTCCGGCCTTCATGTTCCATGAAGGCGACGACCCGAACGCCGGCGCCATGTTCCGCGAGATCGCCCGGCTCACGCATGGCGTGTACGCACGCTTCGATGCCGGTGCGGCGCGACAGTTGCGCGATCTGCTGCGCGCGGCAGCGGTGTATGCCACGGGCGGTGGAGCGGCGCTCAACCGCTTTGCCGAGATCAACGGGGGCGAGGCGTTGCGGCTGGCGCGCACCATGGGCACAAACCCCGAATGATTGATCTCCTGATCGGCGCGTTTGCGCTGATCCTCATGCTCATCCTGCTGCACGGCTTTACCCAGGCCGATCCCAAATCGCTGGCGAAGGGCGGGCGCTATCTCGCTGCGGGCGCGCTGGTGCTCGCGGCCGCGTTCTTTCTCGTGCGGGGGATCGTGCCGGCGGCCGTGCTGCTCGGCAGCATGGCGTATGGCGTCTTTACCGGTGGCCGCATTTGGCCTGGCGGCTGGCCGCACTGGCATTTCCCACAATCCGGACGCGGGCCGCACACGCAAAGCGGGCAAGCCACGCGCGTCGCCACCGATTGGCTGGAGATGGAACTCAATCACGACACCGGCGAGATGCGCGGACGCGTTCTGAAAGGCATGTTCGAGGGGAAATCACTGCAGGAACTCAGCGATGACGATGCGCTAAGCCTCTATGCTGAAGCCGGCGTGTCGGATTCCGAGACCGCGCGGTTGCTGGAAGCTTATTTCGACAGGCGACTCGGTACCGGCTGGCGCACGAAAGCGCAGGAGAACACATCCTCCCAGCAGCGCCCGCGCAGTAGCTCGGCTATGACGCGCGACGAAGCCTACCGGGTGCTAGGCCTGTCGCCCGGCGCCACCGAAGAAGAGATTCGCGCGGCGCACCGTCGTCTGATGCTCAACCTGCATCCGGACCGCGGCGGCAGCGATTACCTCGCCGCGAAAATCAACGAAGCCAAAGAGGTCCTGCTCGGCTAGTGCGCGAGGCTTGCTGGGAAACAGGTCTGGCCGTGATTGAGCAGCCTCGTGCAAATGGAGCGCGCCTCCGCCTCGGCGAACGTTCCGAAACGTGCGCGATACATCGTTTTCCCGTCGTTGCCTTGGAAAGGAACGATGATTCGCTCGGCATGGGCCAGCGCTTCCATGGACTTGTGGGCGTAGGCAGCAAGCTGTGCGCGCGCGGTGGGGATATCGGCGAACGCGCCGATCTGAATCGTCCAGCCATGTGCCGCGCCGGACGTGGATGCCGCCTTGGCGATTTTCGCCGTAGTCGTGCCCGGGGCGGTCGTCACTTTGAATGCACTGGGTAGAACGGCCACCATTGCGCTGGCCACGTTCTCGCGTGGAATAGGCGTCACGTCAGGTATGGATTGCGGCTGATACGAAGCCAGCGTGACCGGGACCGCGTTGTCACGCGGCAGCGGCACCACGTTCGGAATGTTCGCTTGAGCCTGCATCTGGGGCGGTGCTGGCGTGGGGATCGGCCTGACATCCGGCAACTTCACTTGCGCGGGGGCCGAGATCACCGCCAGCTGCACCGGCTGCGGTTTGGGAGGCGTCGTTGCGGCGATGTTGGGCTGCGGCTTGGGGGCCGGGGCCGCCGCTATGCTGGGCTGCGGCTTCGGAGCTGATGGCGAAGGCCCTGCTGCAAAACTCGTTTGGGGCTTTGGCTGCTGCGTAGTCGGCGGAAGCGTGGCGACATTGGTCTGGGGCGGCGATGCCGGCGCCGTGGCGGTACGCACCGGTGGCGACGCCAGAGAAGGCCGCAGCGGCATGGCTTGCGCACCAACCCGCGGCTGGGGCGGCGCATTCTGGATGAGCCTCGCGATTTCGTCCTCGTCCGGCCTCGACTCGGCAGTCTCCTCATCAACCTCGCCATGCGGCATGATCGAAGCATATTGCTGCGGCGCGGGTGCGGGCTGCGAATTGTTGTTGAAGGCAAAGCCGGCGATCAGTGGCGGCGCATTCGAAGCCTCCGCCACGGTCTGCCACGGCACCTGCGCCCGCGCCACCAGGGTGGGCTGCTGGTTGATCTGCGCGAAAGTCTGATCGAGCAGGCGCATCATTTCGCCGTCGCGACGCCAGGCGCTGTAGCCGCCCATCACCACCGCAATCAGATGCACACCGCCACGCACAACGGAAGAAACGAGGTTGAATCCCGAGGCGTTGGTATAGCCGGTCTTGATGCCGTCCGCGCCTGCGTACCGGCCGAGCAGGTTGTCGTGTCCGTGGTGAAACACGCCCCGGTAGGTGAAGCCGGTCAGGGAGAAATACCCGAAATACTGCGGGAAGTCGTAGGCCAGATGCCGAGCCAGCAAGCCGAGATCGGAGGCCGTGGTAATCTGTCGATCGTCAGGCAACCCGGACGCGTTGTGATAGAAGGTGTTGCGCATTCCGAGTGCGCGCGCCTTCTGCGTCATCAGTTCGCCGAAATGGGATTCGGTGCCGCCCAGCGCTTCGGCGATCGCCACCGCGATGTCGTTCGCCGATAGCACCACGGCGGCGCGAATCGCGATGTCGGTGGGCAGCGAGCTGCCGGCAGGCAGGCCAAGCTTGGTCGGAGATTGCGAGGCGGCATGCTGCGAGACGTAGATGGGCGTGTTCATCGTCATGCGCCCGCTCTTCAGCGCATCAAACAGCATGTAGAGCGTCATCATCTTGGTGAGCGAAGCCGGGTGGCGATAGGCGTCGGCATTGCGCGCAAACAGGACGCGGCCGGTCTTCCCGTCGAGCACAAGCTCGGCATCCTTTCGGGGGTCCGTGGGGTTCCCCCAGATGATCCGGCGCGGCGCGGGCCGGCGCCAGACCGTGCGGAGAGGCACCCGGTGGTGGACAAAAGCGTGACCTGTGTAGCGATGGTGAACGCGGGCTCGGGCGGGTTCGCCGAGAAGCCCGAGAGCGACCGCGATTGAGGCGGCCAAACCGGCCGCCCGGAGGACAACATTCCGATTGGGGAGCCGCCCTCCCACCATGCCGATACCCGATCGAACGGAGTTTTCGAACGCCTCGCGAAGAATGCGGTCAAAGCCGGCCACTTGCAACCCTTCGAACGAAAATCACCTTATGGAACGGGCATTTACGTTGCGTTAACGATCCGGTGGCAGGCGCCCGGATATCGCTTATCTTCTGATAATGCGTTGGTCGAGCATATGGTTTACAGCCCCCCTTGACAAACCTTCTGCTGCACTGCACATAAGTCATGTTGCACTGCAACAGAGTCGCGTAGTGCCGGCTCCGGCGGTGCTCTTGGAAAGAGGCAGACAATGACAACCAAGGCAAAGAAGGCCGGCGAGCAGGTTCACGAGACGGCCGATACTGTTGTGAAGAACGGCGCGGAGGCCTTCAAGAACGGCTTCGAGAGTGCCGTCAAAGGTTATGACCGCGCGCTTGGCTTCGGCAAGGACACGGTCGAGGCATACCTGAAGGCCGCCAATGCGGCCGGCAAGGGTGTCGAGACCTTCCAGAGCGAATTCTTTCTCTACTCGAAGCAGTCGGTCGAAGAGACGCTGGCCGCCACCAAGGCCGTGTTCAGCGCCAAGTCGGTCCACGAGGCGTTCGAGATCCAGTCCGATTTCGCGAAGTCGGCGTTCGACACGTATGTCGGTCAGCTGAATCGCTTCAACGAAATCGTGCTCTCCTCGGCGAAGGAAACTTTCGAGCCGATCCAGGGCCGCGTTCAAGCCTGGGTCGAGACCGTGCAAAGCACACGCGCCATCTAAGGTTATTTCCCAAGATCGTTCCGCGGCTCCTCCCCCCAAGCGGAACGGTTCAGAAAGGGCTCGGGATTTTTCCCGGGCCCTTTCGCTTTGTAGCACAGTGCATATATCGGAACTCCGGCACACGCGCGGAGGCCCGCGCACAAGTTCGTGCGCTCCGCCTATTCATCCCACTAGGGGCGGACGAGCTTTCGTGCTTATACTCGGCATCCGATGAGCGACAGGCGCGACGAAAAAACGGGCCAGAACAACGGCACCGGCACCGGTGTCGCCACCAAAACGCGTGCCAAAACCAAGAAGCCCAGCCTCTACAAGGTGCTTCTGCTGAATGACGACTACACGCCGATGGAATTCGTCGTGCATATCCTCGAGCGCTTCTTCAACAAGGGGCGCGATGAGGCGGTGCAGATCATGCTGCATGTCCACCGCCACGGTGTGGGCATCTGCGGCGTGTTCACCTACGAGGTGGCGGAGACCAAAGTGGCGCAGGTGATTGAATTTGCCCGCCGCCATCAACATCCTTTGCAGTGTACCATGGAAAAAGAGTAGCGTTCGCGTATGCCATCTCTGTCCCGCAGTCTCGAACAGGCCTTGCACCGCGCGATCAAGCTCGCGAGCGACCGCCATCACGAGTACGCCACGCTGGAACATCTCCTTCTGGCTCTGATCGACGATGGCGATGCCCAGCAGGTGATGAAGGCGTGCAATGTCAACATCGATGCGCTGCGCACCTCCTTGCGGAAGTATGTGGACGAGGATTTGGCGACGCTGGTGATCGAGGATGGCGAGGACGCCAAGCCGACCACCGGGTTTCAGCGCGTGGTGCAGCGCGCCGTTCTCCACGTTCAGAATTCCGGCCGCGATGAAGTGACAGGCGCCAACGTACTGGTGGCGTTGTTCACCGAGCGCGAAAGCCACGCTGTGTTCTTCCTGCAGGAGCAGAACATGACACGGCTGGATGCCGTGTCGTACATCAGCCACGGCATCGCCAAGCGCCCGGGCATGAGCCAGCAGAAGACTGTGCGCGGCGCCGACGAAGACGAGGACGGCGAGAAGCCGAACAAGCAGGGAACCGAGGCGCTCGAAGCCTACTGCGTCAACCTGAACGAGAAGGCGAAATCCGGCCGTATCGATCCGCTGATCGGCCGCGACGCCGAGGTCGAGCGCACCATCCAGATTCTGTGCCGCCGTCAGAAGAACAACCCGCTGTTCGTGGGCGACCCCGGCGTGGGCAAGACGGC
>DASXGS010000338.1:0-8732 GCA_036488975.1 Rhizomicrobium sp.
CGGCATGCCGGAAGCCGGCTGGATCGTTTCTCCTGCCTTCCATGGCAAGGGGTACGCCACCGAAGCGGTGCGTGCGATTCACGACTGGGGCAACGCACATTTTGGCAACGTACGCACCTGCTGCATCATCAGCCCGGAAAACGATGCGTCGCTGCGCGTTGCGGATAAGACCGGCTATCGCGAAATCGCGCAGACGATCTACCGCGATCAGCCGGTGATCGTGCTGCACCGCGATCCTTAACTCCGCGCTACGCGCACGCGTCGCGCGTCGACAGATATCGTGAACGCGCGCGCACCCGGAACCCGGGAACGGCTTTCCGCCTCACGCGTATCCACAGCGACCCGAGGTTAAGTCACGGGTCCTGTTGCGTTTTTCACAGAGGGAGTTACCGATGCGTAAGATTTCGATGTTGGCGGGCACAGCGCTCGCCGCTTTCGCGGTGTGTGCAGCGCCCGCCGTTGCGCAGCCCATTCTCGGCGGCCCGTGGTCCGGGTTTTATCTCGGCGGCAATCTGGGCGGCGCGTTCCATCCCAACGATCTCAGCTACGCCGATCTCTCCGGCTCGCAAGACCTGCTGTTCCATTCTCGCGACGAGGGCAGCCGCTTCATCGGCGGCGTGCATGGCGGCTATGACTGGCAGATGGGCGACGTGCTCATCGGCGTGGAAGCCGATGCCGACTTCGCAAAGGATATTGACTACCTCACCACGGTGCGCGGGCGTCTTGGCATTCCGGCCGGACCGTTCCTGGTGTACGGCACCGCCGGCGGCGCATGGGAAGGCGCGCACGAACATTTCGATGTGGATTCAGCCAGCGGCGGGCTTTCCAGGTTCAGCCGCAGCATCAGCCCCAGCGGCTGGACAGCCGGCGGCGGGGTGGAAACCTTCGTCATGCCGGCAGTGAGCGTCGGCGTGGAGGGACTGTATTACGATTTGGGCAGCGACACCCATGCACTCACCACGCCGGCGTCCGCGGGCGGCGAGGATTTCGCCGTGAAGGACGATCGCAACTTCGCAGTGGTGCGTGCCCGCCTCACGTACCATTTCGGCTTCTAGACTCCGCAACGCCTCAAACAAACGAGCCGGCCACCTGACGGTGACCGGCTCCCTTTTTCATGCACGCCTACAGACTGTGCGCGCGCTAGTGCTCCAGATTGTCGGTGCGGCGGATGAAGTCGGCGGCGTTGTCGTGCAGCGCCTTCAGCGAATCCTCGAGCGCGTACACCATGTGCCCAGATGGGTAGTAGTGATACTCGATGTTCCGCTGCAGCGCCGGCGGGATCTGCAGGTGGCGCATCTCGTAGATACCCTCATAGAACGGTGTGGCGAGATCGAAATAGCCGCCGGCCAGCATGACGCGCAGACGGGGATTGTATTTCATCGCGGTCGACAGATCGGGGATGACGTTGGTGGCCTGCGGCAGCGGAATGGGCACCCCGGACGGCTGGTGCAGGAAGTTCCAGCTGCGGTACACATCGGTTTCCGGCTTGTATTGCTTGCCGGAGCCGTAGTGAAGCTCGCGGCGCACATAGTCATTGAACGCGCTCACATAGGCCGAGCTGATGGCGGCCGATTGCGGATCGTAGTCGGCTTCCTTGTTCAACGGGTCCATGGACGGGCCGGAGAATCGCGTATCCAGCCGCCCGGTCGTCATATCCGTGTTGCCCTGCAGGTTCTGCTCGAACATGCCGCCATCCACGCGTAGATCGGCGCGCATCAGGTACCACACGGGAAGGCCGGTGTACTGGTGCAGGCGATTGGCGATCGTCAGCTTCTGTTTGGAATTGAGCGCGGCACCCGCCTGCAAGGCCTGCGAGTAATCGCCCATCGCGAAGTGCTGCACTTCGCCCAGGAACTTGTGCAGATCCGGCGGCCGCTTGCCGGGCAGCCGGTTGTGGTACCAAGCGGTCGCGGCGTAGGTCGGCAGAGACAGCATATAAGGCAGGTCGACGCCGGGATTGTACTGGGGCGAATCGGCGCTCATGTCGAAGCTGAGGATCTGGGACAGCAGCATCACGCCGTTGAAATCGATAGAGCGGTCGGTCTCCAGCATGTTGACGAGCACCGCTGAACGCGGTGTGCCGTAGCTTTCGCCGAACAGGTATTTGGGTGAATTCCAGCGATTGTATTTCGACAGGAACTGGGTGATGAATTCTGCGAACGCGTAGGCATCCTGATCCACGCCGTAGAAGGACTTCTCCTTCTCCTTGCCCGTGATGCGCGAGAAGCCGGTGCCCGGTGCGTCGATGAACACCAGGTCGCTGGCATCGAGCAGGCTGTAATCGTTGTTGACCAGCTTGTAGGGCGCGGCCGGCGTGTGGCTATCGCTCGCCGTGATCACGCGCCGCGGGCCGAATGCACCCATGTGGAGCCATACGGTCGACGAGCCGGGGCCGCCATTGTAAAGGAAGGTCACCGGACGATCCTCGGGCCGCCCGCCGTTCCTGGCATAGTAGACATAGAATATGGCGGCGCGGGCACCGGAGTCGGCCTGCGGCTTGGGTCCCTTTTCTGCAGCGTCGGTTTCGGGGGTGGGCGGCGCTTCGGTCGACTGGGTCACGTCATCCCAGCCTTTGGGATGAACGACGATGGTTCCGGCAGTCGCGTGATAGCCGACGGAGGAGCCTTCCACGGTCACGCTGCTGTCGCTGCCCGTATCGTCGTTCTTGAAGTATTGCGCGACCGCGGGTTCGACCTTGCTCCGGTCCTTGTCCTGCTGCTGTTTGCCGTTGTCGGCGCAGGCGATCGTCGCCACGACCGAAAGCGTGGCCACCAATATCCATCCGCGTTGCATGAAGCTCCCCTTGCCCGCTTGAAGCCGTACCCCGGCGACGGCGAAGCGCGGACGATAGCGGCGGCTCGCAAGCCCCGCAACGGCACGCGCTGCAGAGGGCACGCGAGTGTGAAGCGGAAACGTTTGACTAGTGGCGCAGGCGCAGCCGGTGCTCGTGCGGCGTATCGGCAAGCGCCGTGTGCAACGCCGTTTCCAGAGCCTCGCGCTCGATCGGCTTGCGCAGGATCGGCGCGCCGGTGAAACGCTCGTGGATGATATCCTTCGCGTAACCCGTCAGAAAGATGAACGGTACACCGCGGGCCTGCAGCGCCTCCGCCACCGGATAGGCAAACGCACCACCAAGGTTGATGTCCAGAATTGCAGCGTCGAAGGGACCGTCTTTCGCGATTTGCTGGGCATCATGAAGATCGGCGATAGGACCGGTGACCATGCAGCCCATCTCCTCCAGGATTTCGCGCACCAGCATGCCAACCAGTGCTTCGTCCTCCGCCAGCAGCACCCGCGGCCGGTGAACCGCCGGCACGACCAGTTTCAAGTGCTCCGGGAGGGGTTTCGTAGGCTCGCGCACCGCTTCCGGGCTGCCATACGCGAGCGAGAGCGTGCACATGAGACCGTTGGGCTGCCATTCGAAGCTGACATTGCCGCCGCTCTGCTGTGTCACGCTCGCATTGATGATTTTCATGCCGAAGCCCTGATGCTTTGGCGGGCTCACGGGCGGCCCTTTCGCCTCGGTCCAGCGCAGCGTGAGATGGCCCTGCGCGATATCCCACTTTACGCTCACCTCGCCGTCGGGCCGGCAGAGCGCGCCGTATTTTGCCGCATTGGTCGCCAGTTCGTGCAGCGCCAGCGCAATGGTCTGCGCCTTGTCCGGCGGCAAGATGACCGATGGGCCGGTCACCGTGATGTGCGCAGCACCGCGTGTGCGGTAGGGCGAAATTTCCTCGTTGACGATTCGCAGCATGTCGGCGCCCTGCCAGCGCGATTGGGACAGCAGCTCATGAGTCTGCGCCAGCGCGCGAATGCGGCCTTCGATGCTTTCGATGTAGTCGCGCACGTTCTCGGCGCGGCCGAGTCGCACGATGGCCTGGACGATCGCGAGTGCATTGCGGGCGCGGTGGTCCACCTCGCGGGCCAGCAGAGTCTGTCGGTTGGCGGCTTCCTTGCGCTCTGTGATGTCGATAGTGACGCCATCCACCCGCTCGAGCTTCCCGGTTTCGTCGAAGGTACCTGCAGCGGAGACCACGCAGAAGCGCTGCTCGCGCTGCGCCCGCAGCACCCGGACCTCGCGCTGGAGCGTGCTGTGCTCGGGCGTGAGCTCCGACATGTCCTGGCTCAAAGCCGCCCAGTCTTCTTCGTTGAAGAAGGAGCGGATGAGATCCCCCGATGGCGCGATTCCGTCGCCGCCGAGCGATTTGGGATCGAGACCAAAGATGCGGCAATGGCCCTCGTCCCACGCCCAGCGATCTTCCACTGCGTCGTATTCCCAGGAGCCCATGTTGCCGGCCACCAGCGCCAGACCGCGGCCACGCTCGCTTTGCAGCAGCCGATCGGTCGAGGCTTCCAACGCCGCGGTGCGTTCGCGAATGCGGTGCTCCAGATCGCGGTTGAGATGCTCTAGCTCGCGCGTCTTGCGGAACAGTTCCGAGAACACCCGCACCTTGGCGCGCAGCACGTCCGGCACCACCGGCACCGGAACGTAGTCGACGGCGCCGGCGCTGTAACCGCGCAGGTAATCCATTTCGGTCAGGTGGATCGCCGAAATGAAGATGATCGCCGTCTGCTGGAAACGCGGATGCTCGCGGATCATGGCCGCCAGTTCGAACCCATCCAGCTCCGGCATGCAGACATCGACCAGCACCACCGCGATGTCATTCTTGAGCAGTTGCTCCAGCGCCGCCTTGGCGGACGAAGCCTTGATCAGGTTTTCGCCTAATGGCTCCAGCATCACCTCGTAGGAGAGAAGCTTTCCCGGCTGGTCGTCGACCAGAAGGACGTTGACCTTTTTGTGCGGATCCATGTCTGGTCCTCTACCGGTGCAGCCACATCCGGAGCGCGAACAGCAGCTGCTCCGTGTTGACCGGCTTGGCCAGATAATCCGAGGCGCCGGCCTCCAGGCACTTTTCCCGGTCGCCTTTCATCGCCTTGGCGGTCAGCGCGATGATCGGCAGCCGCCGGAACTTCGGATTGGCCCGGATATGACCGGTGGTCTGATAGCCGTCCATCTCCGGCATCATGATGTCCATCAGCACGAGGGCGAGTTCCGGGGTGGATTCCACTAGCTTGATCGCCTCTTCGCCGGTGGTCGCGGTCAGCACCTGCATGCCGCGCCGCTCCAGAACGCTGGAAAGAGCAAAGATGTTGCGGGCATCGTCGTCCACCAACAGCACGGTGCGCCCGACCAGGTCTTCGTCCGAACTGTTGAGCCGTTCCAGCATGCGCTGCTTTTCGGCCGGCAGGTCGGTGATGACCCTGTGCAGGAACAGGGCGGTTTCGTCGAGCAGGCGCTCGGGCGATTCCACTCCCTTCACCACGATGGAACGCGCCATCGTATGCAGCTGGGCGTCTTCTTCGGGCGAAAGTTCCCGCCCGGTGAAGACGATGACCGGGATGTCCGACAAGTTGGCGTCGGCCTTCAGATTCTCCAGCACCTCGAAGCCGGTCATATCCGGCAGCCGGAGGTCGAGCACGACACAATCGGCCGCCTGCTCCCGCAGCTTTTCGAGCGCTTCGGCACCGCTCCCCACCGTGGTGATCTCGATGTCATCGTGGCCAAGCAGCTCGCCGATGCTCATCTGCTCGGCCGGATTGTCTTCGACCACCAGCAGCCGTTTCTTGCGCGGCTCCGCATAATCCTTGATGCGGGAGAGTGCCGCGCGCACGCCTTCGGTGCTTGTGGGCTTGGTCACAAAGGAGAACGCCCCGCGGGCGAGCCCGTGCTGGCGGTCTTCATCGAGCGTGACGATCTGCACGGGGATGTGACGCGTCTGCGGGTTCTGTTTCAGCTGCGACAACACCGTCCAGCCAAGCATATCCGGCAGAAACACATCGAGGGAAACCGCCGTGGGCCGGTATTCATAGGCCAGTTCAAGCGCGTCTTCGCCGCGCATGGCCACAAGCACCTTGAAGCCCTCGTCGTGTGCGAGGTCCATCAGGATGCGTGCGTAGTGCGGATCGTCCTCCACGATCAAAAGTACGCTGTCGCCCGGCTCGATGGCGCTGCGGTCATCGGCAATCTGCTCGACGGCGCGCTCCGGCAACGCGGCGATGATGGCCGCGCGCGAAGGCGCCGAAAGGGTCGATCCCGTAGAGGCTTGCTGCCGATTGGCGCTCGCCGGACCGACATAGCGTGTCGGCAGATAGAGAACGAATGTCGAGCCCACTCCCGGACTGCTTCGAAGGTGGATTTCGCCGCCAAGCAGGCTTGCCAGCTCGCGGCTGATGGCAAGGCCCAGGCCGGTGCCGCCATATTTGCGGCTCGTCGAGGCGTCCGCCTGCTGGAAGGCTTCGAAGATGATCTTCTGCTTTTCCGGAGGAATGCCGATGCCCGTATCGGAGACCTCGAACGCGACCACCGACGGCGCCTGGTTGAGCACTGGATGACTGGCGCTCCACCCGCTTTGCGCGCGAGACACGCTGAGCCGTACGCCGCCACGCTCGGTAAACTTGAATGCGTTCGACAGAAGGTTCTTGAGCACTTGCTGGAGGCGCTTTGAATCCGTGACAATCGTGCGGTCGAGTTGCGGATCGATGCTGGTGTCGAACGACAGCTGCCGGTTTTCTGCTTCGTGGCGGAAGGGACGGGCAGTCGCTTCCACCACGCTGTTGAAGGCGATTTCCTCCGCATCCACGGTGACAGTTCCGGACTCGATCTTGGAAAGATCCAGAATATCGCTGATGAGATTCAGCAGATCGGTGCCTGCGCCGTGGATGGTGCGTGCGAATTCCACCTGCTTGCCGGACAGATTGCGGTCCGGATTGTCGGCCAATTGCTGACCCAGAATAAGGATCGAATTCAGCGGCGTGCGCAGTTCGTGACTCATATTCGCCAGGAACTCTGATTTGTACTTGGAGGTGAGTGCAAGCTCTGTTGCCTTTTCTTCCAGCGCGCGCCGCGCCTGCTCGATCTCCTGGTTCTTGCGCTCCACTTCGACGTTCTGTTCGGCGAGCTGTCGTGCCTTTTGCTCGAGCTGCTCATTGGTCTGTTGCAGCTCCTTCTGTTGCGCCTGCAACTCGCCGGCCAGCTGCTGTGACTGCTTCAACAGGCCTTCCGTCTGCATGGTTGCTTCGATGGAATTCAGCACGATGCCGATATTGGCAGTGAGCTGTTCCAGGAACGCGATCTGCGAATCGGTAAAGGTGGTAAGAGAGGACAGCTCAATCACCGCCTTGATATGATTTTCGAACAGCACCGGCAGCACGATAATGCTCTTCGGCGCCATCTTCATAAGCGCCGAACCGATCGGCACCGTCCCTTCGAACAAATCGGCGATGAGCACGCGCTTTTTGTCGAGCGCTACCTGCCCGACAAGCCCTTCGCCCAGCTGGAAGCTGCGCGGGTGGCCATCTACCACGTGATCGGCATATGACGCGACGAGATTGAGGCTCGGGGTGTCCGCATTGTCCATTTGGTAGATGACGCCCAGCTGCGCGTTCACCAGCGGCGTCAGTTCGGACAGCAGGATGCGTCCGACCGTTGCCAGGTCGCGTTGTCCCTGCAGCATGTTGGTGAACTTCGCGAGATTGGTCTTCAGCCAGTCCTGCTCGGTATTCTGATCGGTGGTTAGGCGCAAATTGCCGATCATGGTGTTGATGTTGTCTTTCAGTTCGGCCACTTCGCCGCGCGCGTCCACCTGAATGGAGCGGGTGAGGTCGCCCTTGGTCACGGCGGTCGCCACTTCGGCGATGGCGCGCACCTGGGTGGTAAGATTGGCGGCCAGCAGGTTCACGTTGCCGGTAAGATCTTTCCAGGTGCCTGCAGCACCTGGCACGTTCGCCTGACCGCCGAGACGCCCCTCGACGCCCACTTCACGGGCCACGCTGGTCACCTGATCGGCGAAGATCGCCAGCGTGTCGGTCATGTTGTTGATGGTTTCGGCGAGCGCGGCCACTTCGCCCTTCGATTTCACCGTGAGGTTTTGCTTGAGATCGCCATCTGCGACCGCGGTCACCACCTTCACGATGCCGCGCACCTGCTCCGTCAGGTTCGCTGCCATCACGTTCACGGTGTCGGTCAGGTCCTTCCAAGTGCCGGCGACACCCGGCACCTGCGCCTGGCCACCCAGACGGCCCTCGGTACCCACTTCGCGCGCCACGCGAGTCACTTCCGAGGCGAATGCGTTCAGCTGATCCACCATGGTGTTGATGGTATTCTTCAGCTCGAGGATTTCGCCCTTCACGTCCACGGTGATTTTGCGGCTCAAGTCGCCGCGCGCCACGGCCGTCGTCACCTCCGCGATGTTGCGAACCTGACCGGTCAGATTACCGGCCATGGAATTCACCGAGTCCGTAAGATCCTTCCAGGTGCCGCCGACGCCGGGCACCACGGCCTGACCGCCAAGGCGCCCGTCGGTACCCACTTCGCGGGCCACACGCGTCACTTCCGCGGCGAACGAGCTGAGCTGATCCACCATCGTGTTGATCGTGTTCTTGAGCTCGAGAATCTCGCCTTTCACGTCGACGGTGATCTTCTTGGACAGGTCACCCGCCGCCACGGCCGTCGTCACGTCGGCGATGTTACGCACCTGCGACGTGAGGTTGCCCGCCATGAAGTTCACGGACTCGGTCAGGTCCTTCCACGTGCCGGCGACGCCCTGCACGTCGGCCTGGCCGCCCAGCTTGCCCTCGGTGCCGACCTCGCGCGCCACGCGCGTGACTTCCGCGGCGAAGGATCGCAGCTGATCCACCATCGTGTTGACGGTGTTCTTCAGCTCCAGGATCTC
>DASXGS010000352.1:0-2175 GCA_036488975.1 Rhizomicrobium sp.
ACCCCGCCGCAGTTCAACAATTGGCGGGTCATCAACGCGCAAGGGTTGGTCACCGGCCAGGCGGTACGGCAACCGGATGGTCGGCTGCGCGCCGATTTCCGGCTGTGGGATGTCTATGGCGAACAGCAGATGCTGGGCCTGCAATTCGCCACGACACCGGAGAACTGGCGCCGCATCGCCCACATGATCTCGGACCGCATTTACGAGCGCATCACCGGGGAAAAAGGCTATTTCGACACGCGCGTGGTGTTCATTGCGGAATCGGGTCCGGCAAAGAAGCGTGTCAAGCGGCTCGCCGTGATGGACGAAGACGGCGCCAATCCAATCTTCCTCACCAATGGCAGCTATCTCGTGCTCACGCCGCGTTTCAATCCAACCGCACAAATGATTGCTTACATGTCCTACGCCGGCGGGCGTCCGCGCGTGTATCTGTTCGACCTGGAAAGCGGGCGGCAGGAGATGCTAGGCAACTTCCCCAATATGACCTTCGCGCCGCGCTTCTCACCCGACGGCAACAAGGTGGTGATGACCTTGGAGAAGGGCGGCAACTCCGATCTCTATGTGATGGATTTGCGAAGCCGCGCGGTCACCCGCCTTACCTCCGATCCGGCGATCGACACGGGCGGCAGTTTCTCCCCGGACGGCACACACATCGTGTTCGAATCGGATCGCGGCGGCTCGCAGCAGATTTATCTCATGGGCGCCGACGGTTCGAGCGCGCACCGCATCAGTTTCGGCGGTGGCAAGAACGGCACGCCGGTCTGGAGTCCGCGCGGCGATCTCATCGCCTTCACCAAGCAGCAGGGCGGTCGTTTCAACGTCGGCGTGATGCGCCCCGATGGTTCGGGCGAGCGCATCATTAGCAATGGTTGGGAGGATGAAGGCCCCACCTGGGCGCCCAACGGCCGCGTGCTGATGTTCAGCCGCTCCTTGCGGGGAGGCGGCGGATCGCAAATCTGGTCAGTAGATGTTACCGGCCGCAACGAGCGCCGAGTTCCCTCACCCGGTTCGGCGTCCGATCCGGCTTGGTCACCGTTGATTCAATGAACTGTGTTTTCTATCGACACAATCGCGCTTGCTGGCTTAATAACCGAAGCAGGCTTATGGGGGCGTGCGCGCCTTCTTCGCGCGGATCCGGCGCACAGGACGGGTCTCGTGCCAAACGCGGAGCAACCTGAAATGGCCCTTTCCATGCGTCTGAAGCTGATTGCCGTCGCGGGCGCCATCGTGCTCGCGGGATGCACCACCAAGCCGCCGCCGGCTACCCAGGGACCGCCTGAAGCGCCGCCCGCCTCAAGCGAGTACGCACCGGTCAGCCAGTCCAACATCATCCCGGGAAGCGCCGAGGATCTGCGCGTCAATGTCGGGGACACGGTGCATTTCGATTACGATCGCTATCAGCTACGCGAGGAAGACCGCAGCATTTTGCAGCGGCAGGCCTCCTGGCTCCAGAAATACCCGCAGGTGCGGGTCGGCATCGAAGGCCATTGTGACGAACGCGGCACGCGCGAATACAACCTCGCCCTCGGCGCCCGCCGCGCCAACGCGGTGAAGGAGTATCTCGTGAGCCTGGGTGTATCCTCAGGCCGCGTCGAGACGATCTCCTACGGTAAGGAACGTCCGGCCTGCACGGAATCGAGCGATGCTTGCTACGCGCAAAACCGCCGCGGGGTGACGACCGTCACCGGTGGCGCCGCGTCTTCGTGATTTTGTTTTGATCCTGTCACATTGGGAAGGCGCCCCGGGTCGTAGGGCGCCTTTCTTGTTTGCGCGTTTCCGATGGCCGCAAATTCGGCTAAGTGTTCGGCAATCTCGAATCCGGAGCGGGCATCTCCTGACGTGAGTGGCGAAGATGAGTAAAATGCAACGCAGCCGAGTCTTGATCGGCGGCGCAGCGACGGTGCTGGCGATGGCAGCGACTGGCGTGTCCGCCGATGTGCACGCAAATGCGCCGGCATTCGGATCCGCACAGATGAGGGTGCCTGCCGCCGGTTTGCCGGCCGGTAGCTATCGCGTGGCAGAGCTGTTCGGCGAAAGCGACGAAGAAAAGGCCGCGCGTCTGAGGCAGTTGCAGCTTGAGCAATCGCAGAACAGTTCCATCAGCTATCTGCGCCAGCGCAACGACGATCTGGAGAACACGGTGCGGCGCCTGACCGGACAGATCGAACAGCTCGA
>DASXGS010000358.1:0-2858 GCA_036488975.1 Rhizomicrobium sp.
TCGCCGAAGGGCACGAAGCCGAGCGGCGAGCTCAAGGACAAGATCGAGCGCGATTTCGGTGGCCTCGACAAGCTGATCGAGCAGCTTGCGGAAGCCGGCAAGACACAGTTCGGCTCGGGTTGGGCGTGGCTCGTCTCGCAGAACGGCAAATTGTCGGTCGAGAAAACCGCCAACGCGGTCGACCCGATGGCAAAGGGCATCAATTGTCTGCTCACCGTCGATGTGTGGGAGCATGCCTATTACCTCGACTATCAGAATGAGCGGGCGAAATACCTGCAGGAGGTTCTGGGCAAGCTGCTGAACTGGGAGTTCGCCGCGGAGAATTTGGAGAAGGAAGCCCAGCCCGTCCGCGCCGTCGCGTGAGGGATCAACACCACATCTTGTAGGTGTCGAAAGCAGTCGTTTTTCACATTTTGCGCATCTTGGCGCACGTTTTCTGACGCGCGGATCCTCGCTGGGCTGTCGATAAGGAGGGGTAACGCGGGTACCGCTGGTCCGAAATTGCTCTAGAGTCCTTCCCGAAACGACATTTGAGGGGCGGCCATGGCCTACGGTCCTTACGAACAGATCCACGTTGATGTGCGGGATGCCATCCTCACGCTCACGCTCAACCGGCCGGACAAGCTGAATGCCTTCACCGGCTGCATGATGCACGAGATGATCGACGTGTTCACCAAGGTGAATGCCGACGATGAGGTGCGCGCCATTGTGGTAACGGGCGCGGGCCGCGCCTTCTGCGCCGGCGCCGATCTGTCCGGCGGCGCCCGCACCTTCGATGCCGCGCGCAATCCGGAGCGGGCCGAGCGGAACGCGGGGCCGGTGGAGAACGTCGACTGGAGCGACGAGCGCGTGCGCGACGGCGGCGGGCGGCTGACATTGGCGATATTCGAATGTCTCAAGCCGGTGATCGCGGCGGTGAATGGCCCGGCGGTGGGCATCGGCGTCACCATGCAGCTCGCCATGGACATCCGCATCGCCAGCGAAGCCGCGCGCTTCGGTTTCGTGTTCGCGCGGCGCGGCATCATTCCGGAAGCGGCGTCGAGCTGGTTCCTGCCGAAGATCGTCGGCGTCAGCCAAGCGCTGGAGTGGTGCTATTCGGGACGCGTGTTCGATGCGCAGGAAGCGTTGCGCGGGCGGCTGGTCAGCGAAGTGGTGAACGCGGATGTGCTGCTCTCCCGCGCGCGCGCCATCGCCGCCGAAATTCGCGACAACACCGCACCGGTGGCGATTGCGCTCATTCGGCAGATGATGTGGCGGGTCTCGGCGATGGACCATCCGATGGAGGCGCACAAGATCGACTCGCGCGGCATCTACGCGCGCGGACAATCGGGCGATGTGCGCGAGGGCGTGACATCGTTCCTGGAGAAGCGGCCGGCGAAATTCCCGGACAAGGTGTCCTCCGGCATGCCGCGGTATTTCCCGTGGTGGCAGGAGCGGCCGTATTCCTGAAGAATTCAGGATAATTCCCGGCCTCCATCGCCCCTCAATATTGTCCGCTTGGCGGCTCGGTGCTATTGTTACACCGTGTCCATGTGGGGGATCGCCATGAAAACTCTGCACTGCCTTATCGCCGCGGCGTTGCTGTCGGCCATTGCGACATCGGCGGGCGCCGCAAATCTGATCAAGAACGGCTCGTTCGAGAAGCCGGTCGTGCCGGACGGAAGCTTTCAGTACTTCAGCACCGGCGAAAAATTCCGAAACTGGACCGTGGTGGGCGCTAGAAACATCGCGATCGTCAGTGAGGATCTCAATTACTGTGGGCACACCTTTCCTGCGAAATACGGTGTGCAGTTTGTCGATCTGACGGGTGACACCAACAGTGCGACAGGGCTGCAGCAAAACATCGATACGACTCCCGGCTCCGCCTATTCGCTGTCCTTTCTCATCGGCAACGTCTACGACAGCCTTTACAACTGCGGCACCAGCAGCACCGTGAATGTGCTGATCGATGGTGTGGCCGCCGCCAGCTTCACCAACAGGGCGGGCAAGGGCAGCACCACGATCGCTTGGAGGAAGTTTTCGACCGAGTTCGTCGCGCAGCATGCGACGACGACGATCGCGCTGATCAACGGCGATCCGCCTGCGGATACTGCCAATGGCCTCGACGCGGTGAACGTCTCGCTGGTTGCCGCGCCCTAACCTGCACCTGCTCCGGCTATAATCGAACGAATCACAGTCGCGGAGGGGGCGATGCGAAGACTTGTCCTGAGCGTTGCGTTGGCTGTTTTGCCGGCGGCGGCGCAGGCCGATGACAGCACGGCGGCGCTGGGCGCGGGGGGGCTGCAACTGGTGAAGTCGGCGCAAATCCGCATGGCGTCCGAAGACCTGGCGATCAGCCCGGATGCCGTGCGCGTCCGCTACAGCTTCGTCAACGACAGCGGCAACGATGTCGATACGCTGGTCGCCTTTCCGCTGCCCGACATCGACGCGTACGAATTCTGGGGAACGCCCATCGGCCGAATTACCAGCGACCCCGTCAACTTCCTCGGCTTCGAGGTCACGGCCGGCGGCAAGCCGGTGGCAGTAAAAATGGAGCAGAAGGCCATCTACAAGGGCCGTGATGTCACCGCGATCGTGAGATCCGCCGGCCTGCCGGTGAACGTGGTGTCCGGCCAGAATTACCAGCGGTTCGACAAGCTGACGCCGGCGCAGCGCAAGATCCTGCAGGACGCGGGCATCGCGGAGGTCGACGGCAACCAGGCCATTGCGAAATGGATCGTGCAGACCCGCTTCTACTGGATGCAGCACTTTCCGGCACACAAGCCGGTGGCGATCGAGCACAGCTACAAGCCGGTGACCGGCGGCGCCTTTTTCAGCGACTACGATTTGAAGGCAGTGCCTGGCTCGAAGGACGATTA
>DASXGS010000466.1:0-8618 GCA_036488975.1 Rhizomicrobium sp.
TCGGACGCCATCGGCAGGTATGGCACGGGCTTGTCGCCGCCGATATCCAGTGTACGAATAATCAGCGGGCGTCCACCAAGCGAATCGGCGATCGCCTGATAAGCCAAGGCCTGCTCCTCCTCATCCGGCGCCGCGGCACGATCGAGAAAAAGAAATTCCGTACGCAACAGCCCGCAGCCTTCCGCGCCGGATTCTGCCGCGGCCTTTGCTTCCGCGGTGCCGGCGCCGAGGTTGGCAAACGCTTCGATGCGAACGCCATCCGCCGTGCGACATTCCTGGTGCGCGCGCGCAAGTGCCTGCTTCAGCTTCTGCGTGCGCTGCTCCGTCTGGCCGCGCACTGCGGCAATGGCCGCTTCGTCCGGATCGAGACGAAGCATGCCGGCGTCTGCGTTGAGAATGGCGTTCGTCCCATCGACGACGTTCAAAACAGCCGGGCCCGTCGAGACGAGTGCTGGAAGATTTATGCCGCGGGCGAGGATGGCGACATGCGAGGTCGGCCCGCCACGTGCGAGGCAGAGCGCAGAAATACGGGACTGCTCCAACTGCATCAGTTCGGAAGGCAGAATGTCGTCGGCCACAACAATAGAGCCGGCCGGGGCTGAAACCGACCGTGGCACACCGCCGGTTAGCATCGCCAGCAGCTGCCGCTCGATATCCAGCATGTCCTGAGCGCGTTCGCGCAGCAGGCCATCGCCATTCTGTTCGAGATCGGCGACTACACTCCGCAAAGTTGCGCGCACGCCATAGGCCGCGCTCTTGCCTTCGACGATTGCCGCGTGCGCCGAACGCAGGATTTCGGGATCCTCGAGAAGCGCGATGTGGGCTCCGAGAATATCACGCCGCTGGCGATTGCCATGCGCTGCCGCAAGCTCGAGGCGTGTGCGGACCTCCGCCAGCGCGTTTTCGAGCGCCACCGTTTCGGCCGCTATTCCACGTCCGGATTCGCGGACCTCGATTTCCGCCCGCCTGAACCGCGAAACCGGACCGAACGCCGCGCCCGGAGAAGCGCACAGACCGCGCAACACTCCGGTGCCTTGGGCGACCGACTCTAGTTGCGGTACCCGTTGTGATGCCGAAGAGCGCGGCGGAGCATCGACGGGTGTCTCGCCCAATCCGGTCTCAATCAGACGCGCGAGATCGGCAGTGGCCATTTCAGCATCCGATCCCGATGCACGGATCGTGACACGGTCGCCGTGCTGCACGCCGAGCGACATCAATGCAGCAACACTGCGTGCATTCGCCGTGCGATTTCGCATGGAGAGCGAAACGTCGGCGCTGAACCGCTTGGCGGCGTTCGCAAGCATGGCCGCGGGGCGCGCGTGAATACCGTGCGCAAGCCTTACCAGGGCCTCGCGCTCGTTACTTGCAGCCTGCTCGGATACTGCGGTCGTGCCCACGGGCACGAGTTCCATCAGGAATTCACCCGTGGCCACGCGTTTGTTGAACTCGCGTCGAGCAATGGTGAAAGCGTCACCATTGACGACGATCACGGGCGAAATGAGGCTCTTTGCGCGTAAGGCTAAAGAATCGAGATCGAAGGCAATCAGCGGATCGCCGGTTTTCACCGACCGCCCTTCGCGCGCCTGCACGACGAATCCCTGACCGCCCAACGCCACTGTTTCCAGCCCGATGTGAATCAGAATCTCGGCGCCGTTCGCAGCGCGAATGGTGACCGCATGTGCGGCGGACGAGACAATCACGCCGTCGCAGGGCGCATGCAGCGTCGCCGAGACCGGATCGATGGCAACGCCGTCGCCTAGCAGCCGTTCGGCGAAAACGGGATCCGGCACTTCCTTCAGCGGCGCCACCCAGCCTGCCATCGGTGCGACAAGGACGAGATTGGCCATCCGCGCTCCTACCGCCCGGCGACTGTGGCTTGCGGCAGCGGCTGCACCCAATCGAGCGCCCATAGCGGATCGACGCCATTCTGGGCGAACATGAAGCAGAGGTCGTGCGCCCCGGTTTGCAGCGCGATGGGAGCGTGCAGCGTGGTGATCGCATTGTTGTCGCGCGCCGGCGCAAGCGGCATGTCCGCCAGCAGCGATCCCGTGCAGGAATCCAGATGGACTTCGAGCTCGCCGTCCGGTGTTTGCGGAGCATGGAATTTGATGACGTTCACCTGATCGCCGATCTGGAAGTTGAACGGCACCTGCCCCACTCCGGCCTCTACGGCCGTCACCCCGGTAAGGTCGGCGCCGCGGTAAATCCAGCATGGATTCATGATGTCCACCAGGAACACCGCGCGAGGACCGGTGAGGGGCGCGTCATCCTCCAGATTCAGCGCGATGCGGCTGCTGCACAGCTCGAGTTCCTGGCTGAAGCGGTGGCGTAAGGTGATAGAATCAAGCGGACGTGAAACGTGGGCAAGTACACGATCGCCGGCCGATGTCGCCGCGTTCAGTTGCACGGGAAGTGCAAGCTTTAGGGAATGGTTGTATCGATCGGAATACGCGTTTGGCGATGTGCCATCGGTTGAGTAGCGGAAATCACCGAAACTCGCCTGATCGGATAGATCGACCGACGCTTGCGTGAACTCCTCCTCGGGATGCGCGGCGATCTTCGGCCGCAGCGCGCTTGGGGCGTAGGCAATCCCCAGCGCACGATAGCGATCGAATTCCGGCGCAAGCCGTGTCAGAAACCCTTTCCAGTTATGCGCCTCCGGCGTCGACCATCCTATTTCCGCAAGCGCAGCGGCGCGCGGAAAAGCCATGTAGTCCACCCGCTCTTCGGTGCGGATGTGCTCGGTCCAGAGATTCGCCTGGACGCCGAGAATATGCGCGCGCTCGTCCGATGAAAGCGCGGGCGGCGCGGGATCGAAATTGTAAACATCGGCAAGGGTCACGATTTGGCCGCGGCCGGGCGGCTCCTCCGCATCGCCGCTCTGGCGGTTGTCCATGTAGAGCGTGGGCGCGGGCGTCAGCACGGTGTCATGGCCGGTCTTTGCAGCGGTGACGGCACCGGCGATGCCGCGCCAAGACATAACCATCGTATCCGGCGGCGCGCCACCTTCGAGGATTTCGTCCCAGCCAATGGCGCGCCGACCACGAGCGTTCAGGAAGCCTCCTATGCGCTGCACGAAATAACCTTCCAGTGCCTCCTCGCTGGTCAGTCCTAATTCGCGCATGCGCGCCTGCATTGCAGCTGAGCTTTGCCACTGCGTCTTCACCGCTTCGTCGCCGCCGATGTGAATGTAGAGGCTGGGAAACACCTCCATCACTTCGCTCAGCACGTCCTCGAGAAACGCGAACGTGGAATCGTCCGCGTTGTACAGATTCTGATAGATGCCCCAGTCGCTCGGCACGCGGGTCGGCGGATGGTCCAGCAGCCCCAGCTTTGGATAGGCGACGATGGCGGCCGTGGAATGGCCGGGCATTTCGATCTCCGGCACGACGGTGATGTTGCGCGCCGCCGCGTAGGTCACAATCTCCCGCGCCTGAGCTTGCGTGTAGTAGCCGCCATAGAGCCGCGGCGCCTGCGTGGCCGGATCGATGTCGGCTGCGGGCGCCGCGCCCGCCGGAACGCGCCACGCACCGATCTCGGTCAGCCGTGGATATTTCTTGATCTCAAGTCGCCACCCCTGGTCGTCCGTCAGATGCCAATGCAGCACGTTCAGCTTGTGCAGGGCCATCGTGTCGATGAATGACTTGATGAACACCGGCGACTGGTAATGCCGTACTGAATCAAGAAGCAGGCCGCGCCAGGCAAAGCGCGGGGCATCCTCAATATGAAGGGCGGAGAGTGTCACCGCACCGGAACCTGGTGTTTGCGTCATCAGCTGCCAGAGCGTCACGCAGCCGTACAACAAGCCCGCTGTCTGGCTGGCGGAAATCACAATTCCATTCGGGGTAACATCGAGGCGGTAGCCCTCCTTGCCGGTCGCGGTGGGGTCCGGAAGTCGCTGCAGCACGATGCCCAGGACCGCAACTCCGTCCTGCTGCTGCGCCCGAAGCGTGAGCCCGCGCGTGCGCCGCACAAGGTCCACGAAGTACGCGGCGACACCTTTCGCCGCCTCGTCCGCAGGGTCATAGGCGATTGGGTCACCCTCACTAACCATCAAACTGCCCGAGCCCATCTGAGTGCGCGAAGGCAGCGGTATGACGGACGGAGGAGAACCGAAAAGCCCCGCAAACCAGTCGCCCGGAGCGGTGCTGCAGGACGCGAGCCACGGCAGCATCAGCAGCAGAACCATGCCGCGAAAAGAGTGGCGGAGCTTTGTAGTCATCGTCCCTACTGTTGCCCGCCTTCGGATACAAAAACGAGGGGCGGAATGACTTTCGCCAAACCGCCCCGACTTCCGCCCCGCCGGCTATCGCGCGGCGCCCTTGTTCGCGGCTCGCCGGCCGCTTTCAGTACTTCGCGCGAACGCCGAAGAAGAACTGCCGCCCGTTGTCGTAGAAGGCGCGCGGCTGTGTGGTGTTGTTTGCGTAATACTTCAGAACCTCATCGGTGATGTTCAGCGCATCGAAAGTGAGCGCGATATTCTCATTGACATTGAAGCTGACGGACGCATCCAGATTGCCGATAGCGGCTTCGTTCTCGGCCGTGCTTCGGTCAAGTCCGATCAGGACCTTGGACCGCCAGGTATAAGCAAGGCGCGCGCTGAACCAGCTGTTCTCATAGTAACCTGTCGCGTTGTACGTGTTCTTGGAGTCGCCGACTAGCGGCCCGCCGCCGGAGTCGTGGCCGTCGGCGTAGGTGTAGTTCGTTATGATTCCAAACCCGTCCCAAATCGGCTGTTGCCAGCTGATTTCCACGCCCTTGTCGGTGCCACTCGAATTCTGAGGCGATGTGATGGAGTAGCTGGAAATGACCGTGTGTCCCTGCTGTCCGGTCAGCAAGGCATTCACATAACTTGCCTGATGGGTGCCGAACGCCACATACGAGGTGAGATCCATATAGAACGGCGTGACGGATAGCAGGGAGGCGTCGCCAAAATACCATTCCCAACTCGCCTGATATTCCCAGGCGCGAACCGGCCTCAGATCCGAATTGCCACCGGTGCCGGTCAGGATGGCGTCGTTGAGCGACACGGCGCCGCCCAGCGCGCTGTAGTCCGGCCGCGCGATCACACGCGCGATGGCGCCGCGAAGCTTCATGTCATCGGTCAGATCGTAACTGAGGTTGGCACTGGGGAGCGGGTCCCAATAATCGTGCTTGATCGGCACGAGATCGAAATTGCCATACGCGTTGGCAGTGCCGGTCGCATCGCTGACATACGTGTTGATGTTTTCTTCGGTCTTCACCACACGCACGCCGACATTGCCCTTCCAGCGGTCGCCGGCAAGATTGAGCATGCCGTACGCTGCGAGGTCCTTCTCATTCACCTTGAAGCTGCCGGGCCAGTAGAAGAAATTCGCCGTGTAAGGTGTGACCTGCGGCATGACCAGCTTCTGAATCTTTCTCGGATCCGCCAGCCAGATGTTGGTCGCCATGCCGGCAACTTTGAACGCGTCCGCAAAATCACTGGGGTAATTGCCATCTGAAACGAGGTCGGACGGCGCGCCGGGGCATGCAAAGAAACAGGTGCCGCGATCGAAGCCGACGACATCGCGGGTGTGGTCTGCATAGCGGACCCCGAACTTCACGGACTGCAGCGCACCGGCATCGATTTCACGTTCGATGTCGGCCTGCGTATAAAATTCCTTGTCGGTAGCAGTGAACTTGTCGCTCCAGGCCCAGTCATTGTGGAAGTCGGCCGGACTGGAAACATCGATATTGGGGAACGCAGTTGCGGCGACGCCATGCGTCATGTCGTAGGATTCGCCCGTCAGCGCGTCGCTTTCCCAGGTTGGTTGCGACGGCGTGAGGCCCTTGCCTTCGGTGTAGCCAAGCTTCACATGCGCGGTCCAGAAATCATCGGGCCGCCAGATGGCGTCGCCGTCCACATACCACGTCTCAGCCGCGGCGCCGGGGCGATAGATCGAGTCTTCCACCACGCCGTCCACCGGGCAGGGAATGGGTCCTGTAACGGCGACACTCCCGTTCACGCACAGCCGTGGCCCAGTCGGATTGGTGGGATCCGGATGTGTGGGTGACGACACGGGGAAGCTGGCGGCGACGACAGTATTCTTCCTGATCGTGTAACTCGTTGGGATATTGTTGTTAAATTCGTTGACGTTCCACGTCAGCATATTGCTGTTGTAGTTGTCGGCATCCAGATGGGAGTAGAATCCATCGATTGCCAGATCGAAGTGATTGTCAGGCCGAAATTGAATGCTGACGTCGCCGCCTTCGCGTTTACGGGTCTGTTGAAATAGCGCCTCCCCGATATCGCTTGGGTACAGCGCACCGGCCAGATCCGGATGCGCTGCGATGATCGCGGGACTTGTGACGGGATTGTAGCCGAGAAATTCCTGGCCATCGCGCCGAAGGTGGCGCTCTTCGTAGAAGCCCTGGGCCAGAATACCGAAGGTGCCTGAATCGTTTTGCCAGGCGACCATCGCATTGAGCTGCGGATCGGCTTTGCCGGGCAGGTCGGCATAAACACCCTGTGCCGATGCCTGGACCGTATAGGTCTTGTTGAAGTCGAGTGGCCTGTGCGTGACGATATCGACCGAACCGGCCACGCCGCCTTCGACGAAATCGGCCTGCTGGCTTTTGTAAACCTGCACGCTCTTGACGATTTCCGAGGGGAACAGCGAGAAACTCACGCTGCGGCCGACCGTCTGGAACTGATCGAGGATGAACCAGTCGCCCGTCCCCACGGAGTGACCGTCCACCGTGGTCTGGGTAAGGCTTGGGTTGGTACCGCGGACTGCCACGCGGTCATTCTCATCGAAGCCGCCCTCACCCGAGGCTTGCGAGAAGGTGGTGACGCCCGGCACGCGCTGCAGCGCATCGGCCACGTTCTTATCCGGCAGCTTGCCGATATCCTCTGCGGAGACGGCATCCACGATCGTGGAAGCGTTGCGCTTGATTTCGAGGGATCGTTCGGCGGACGCCCGGATACCGGTGACGACGATCTCTTCGACCGGTGATTGTTGCCCGTAGGCAGGCCCCAGCAAGGTGACCATGGCCGCCACACTGGCGGATCCGGTGAGTAGCCCCTTTAGCGACATTGCTTTGCCTCCCCCTTTTGCGGATGGAGCCCCCTCGGCCCATCCAGGCTGCACGTCTGGGTGTCTGATAACACCACTACAAGGCCAATACAAGTCCATTTACAAATAGCAATGCAAGTGGATGGGAGCAAAGATCACGGGAATTGTGGTTTTTTATCCACACCATTGAGAAACCCGCCGCGACATGGTATTCGATTGGTCTTAGGTGGCGAAGGGCTTGGGGGACGACGTTGGCGTCTATCCGTACGCTGATCGGCGAATTGGACGAGGCGCAGCCGCTGCCGCTCTATCAGCAGCTGCAGCGCGGATTGCGCCAAGCGATTGAAAACAAAGAGCTTCGGCCAGACGATGCCCTGCCGCCGGAGCGCGACCTGGCGCAGGAATTCGCGGTTTCCCGAATCACCGTCCGCAAGGCGCTGGATGGCCTCGTGGCCGAAGGGCTCCTCACCCGCCGCCATGGCTCCGGCACCTTCGTCTCGGGCCGGGTGGAAAAGAACTTTTCGAAGCTCACCTCATTTACCGAAGATATGCTGGCCCGCGGACGCACCCCGAGCAGCGCTTGGCTCCGCAAGTCGGAGGGCACGGTGACGCCCGAAGAATCGATGACCATGGGATTGAGTCCCGGCACGCCGGTGTATCGCTTCAGCCGTATCCGCTTCGCCGATGACGCGCCGATGTCGCTCGAATACTGCACAGTGCCCGGCTACTGCCTGCCTTCGATCGAAGCGGTGGGATCGTCGCTGTATGTGGCATTGGAGAAAGCTGGATTCCGCCCTGCTCGCGCGCTGCAGCGCCTACGGGCCGTGCTGTTCTCAACGGAGCAGGCACAATTGCTGAAAGCACGAGAAAACGACGCCGGGCTGCTGGTGGAACGCCGCGGATTCGCGCGCGACGGACGGCCGGTGGAATTCTCGCAATCCTACTACCGCGGCGACACGTACGACTTCGTCGCGGAACTCAGCGATTCGGAGGCGCGTGCTTGACGGCGGGCACCGTCCAGCGCGAGCAGGACACCCTCATGTTTCGCGAGGCGGCGGAAGCCCCACATCTCATCGCCATGCAACTGGAGTCCAATCGTGCGTTGCTTGCCCGCATCGGCGGGCAGTTGCGAGAACGCGCGCCCCGTGCGGTCGTAACTGCGGCGCGCGGCAGCTCCGATCATGTGGCGACCTTTGCCAAATATCTGATCGAGACGAAGACCGGTACCATCACTGCTTCCGCCGCGCCGTCCACCAGTTCGGTGTATGCGCCGCGAAGCAAATTCGAGGACGTGCTGTTCCTCGCCATCTCCCAATCCGGCAAGAGTCCGGATTTGATCGCCGCCACGGCCGAAGCGAAGAAAGCGGGTGCATACACACTCGTCATCGTGAACGATGAGAAATCGCCGCTTGCCGAATTGGCGGACGAGGTGCTTCCGCTGTGCGCCGGAGCGGAGCGCAGCGTCGCGGCGACGAAAACCTATCTCGCTTCCGCCGCAGCGGTGGTCGCGCTGGTGGCGGCCTGGTGCGATGACGCCACGCTGCACCGGGCACTCTCGCAGTTGCCGGACCAGCTCACCCA